>CAZJCO010000258.1:0-4434 GCA_964544375.1 uncultured Myxococcales bacterium | reverse complement strand
AAATGTTGGCGAGACAGGTGAGCAGCTGCTGCTGGGAGCGTATGCGGCACTGATGCGGCAGGTCGACCGCGGACAGGTGGAGATCCTCGCGCGACGCGAGATGCTCGATCTGGTTCTGGTCGACGGCGTCGCTCGCGGCATCATCACGCGTAACCTGGTCACCGGCGAGATCGAGCGGCACGCCGCCCACGTCGTCCTGCTTTGCACCGGCGGTTACGCCAACACCTACTTCCTTTCGACGAATGCCGGCAACTGCAATGTAACCGCCGCCTGGCGTTGCGCTCGCCGCGGGGCGTATTTCGCCAATCCTTGCTTCGTGCAAATTCACCCGACCTGCATCCCGGTAACCGGCGACTACCAGGCCAAGCTCACTCTGATGAGCGAGAGCCTGCGCAACGACGGACGCGTGTGGGTTCCCAAACAGCACGGGGACACGCGACGCGCCAGTGAGATCCCCGAAGAAGACCGGGATTACTACCTCGAACGCCGGTACCCGAGCTTCGGCAACCTGGTCCCACGTGACGTCGCCTCGCGTAACGCCAAGATCGTCTGCGACGACGGCCGCGGCGTCGGCTCGTCGGGCAGGGCCGTCTATCTCGACTTTGCCGATCCGATCAGGCGACTAGGCCAGCAAACGATCGCCGATCGTTACGGCAACCTGTTCGACATGTACCGCCACATCACCAATGAGAACCCCTACGAGGTTCCAATGCGGATATATCCGGCGGTGCACTACGTGATGGGCGGCCTGTGGGTCGACTATGACCTGATGAGCAACATTCCCGGACTGTTCGTGCTCGGCGAAGCGAATTTCTCCGATCACGGCGCCAACCGGCTCGGGGCTAGTGCCCTGATGCAAGGTTTGGGCGATGGCTACTTCGTCGCGCCTTATACCGTTCCCAACTACCTGGCCAACGCGAAGCTCGCCGACGTGTCAACCGACGCGGACGAATTCCGCGCGGCTGAAGACATGACCAATCAACGCATCGACGCGCTGCTCACCGCCAATGGCGAAAAAACGGTCACCGATCTACACAAGGAACTCGGGCGCGTACTGTGGGACAAGGTCGGAATGGCGCGGAGCAAGGAGGGCCTGGAAGAGGCACTGGGTGAGGTCCGCCGGCTACACCAGGAATATCAGCAAAACGTCAGGATGGTCGGCCGCAAAGACGATCTGAACAAGGCGCTCGAATACGGCCTCAGGGTCGCCGACTACATGGAGTTCGCGGAGATACTGGTACGCGACGCGATCGCGCGCGACGAATCCTGCGGCTGCCACTTCCGCGAGGAACACCAGACGGAAGAGGGCGAATGCCTACGCAACGACGCCGAGTTCTCGTACGTCGCTGCATGGGAATACCTCGGCGACGGCAAGGAGCCCGCGGTGCACAAGGAACCGCTCACGTTCGAGTTCGCCGAAGTCAAGCAGCGCAACTACAAGTAGGACGAGGAAGGTAATGAGCCAGAAGATCAGCGTGACTCTGAGGGTTTGGCGGCAGGCGGGACCGGAAGCCCCTGGACAGTTTGTCGAATACCGGGCCGAGAACGTGCCCAGCGATGCATCCTTCCTCGAGGTGCTCGACCTCGTCAACGACGACCTGATGCGCAAGGGCGAGGAGCCGATCGCTTTCGACTACGACTGTCGTGAAGGCATCTGCGGTTCCTGTGGCTGTGTGGTCGATGGAGTACCGCACGGGCCAGAGTCGGCAACCACCACCTGCCAGCTCTACATGCGGAATTTCAGAGACGGCGATGTCATCAGCGTCGAGCCTTGGCGCGCCAAAGCCTTCCCCGTCATCAAGGACCTGGTGGTCGACCGCAGCGCCTTCGACCGCATCATCTCCGCAGGCGGCTATGTTTCGGTCAACACCGGCAGTGCGCCGGACGCCAACAGCACGCCGGTACCAAAACCGGACGCCGAGGCGGCCTTCGAAGCCGCTGCCTGCATCGGCTGCGGCGCCTGCGTCGCAGCCTGCAAGAACGCCTCCGCCGTGCTTTTCGTTGGCGCCAAGATCGAGCAACTTGCTCGGCTCCCGCAAGGGCAGGCCGAGCGCTCGCGCCGCGTCCGCCGAATGGTCGAGCAGCTGAAAGTCGAGGAGTTCGGCGCCTGCTCAAACGAGGGCGAATGCGAAGCCGTGTGTCCGAAGGAGATTCGCACGAACGTGATCGCTCGGGTGAGTCGCGAACTGCTGCGCTCGACATTCAAAACAGACTGACGCTGCACGCCCCGGAGAACGTGATCCGCTATCCCGCCGCCCTAGCCGTCGTCCTACTGTCGGCGTGCAGCTTGATCGATCCCTCCCCGTGGCACTCCCGCTACGACAGGGACCACGCTCTGGTCGGCCGCTTCTGGGACGTCCGCCAAGAGCGTTTCACCGATTGGCCGGCGCTGATGGCCGACGTCTCTTCGGCGACATTCGTTCTGGTCGGCGAAGATCATGAGAATCGCGACCACCACGAGTTCCAAGCGCGAGTGCTGGCCGCCCTCGTCGCTGCCGGCCGAGGCCCGGCGTTGGCAATGGAGATGCTCGACAGCGGCCAGCAGGCAGGCGCCGATAGCTGCGCCGCCTCGGGCGTCTGTGACCAGGCGACGTTCGGTCGGATGGTCGCCTGGGAAAAACACGGCTGGCCGAGCTGGCGCTGGTATGCGCCGATCGTCGAAGTGGCGCTGAGCAACGGCATGCCGGTATTGGCGGCCAATCTTCCACGCGCCAAGATTCGCTCCATCACGCGCGCCGGAGGGCTGTCGGAGGAGGAAGCGCGGCGTCTGCCGACCGCACTGGCACCTCTCGAAGAGCCGCTCGAGCGCTCCCTGGAAGAAGAGATCCGTGCCTCTCACTGCCATCACGCACCGGAAGCGATGGTTAGCAAGATGGCGCTCGCCCAGCGCGTGCGGGACGCACAGATGGCCCAGGTGCTTTCGCGCCATGCCGATACCGGAGTGGTTCTGATTGCGGGCAACGGCCATGTTCGCAATGACCGCGCCGTGCCCCTGCACTTGGCTCTGGCCGGTTCGAAACAGCGCGTCGTGTCGATCGGTACCGTCGACGTTCGCGCCGAGCTCAGCGCACCCCAGGACTACGCACCGCTGATGCACGCCGAGGCACTTCCGTTCGACTACGTTTGGTTTTCACCGCGCGCGAGCAACAAGGATCCGTGCGAACGATTCCGCAAGCAGCTCGAGCAAATGGGCAAGAACCGCAAACACGGCCGCGGCGCAAGCGACGAGTAGCCTAGCGTCCGGGAACGCCTAGGATCCCGCGCGTCGCGAAATCCGACATCGTCAGAATGATCAGAACGGCAAGCCAAAAGACGGCGCTGCCGGCGACGATCTTCACCAAGCCAAGGCTGTGACGCAGGTGCATGAAAAACATCAGCACCAGGAGCGCCTTGGCGGTTGCAATGCCGAGGCCAACGACCTCGTTCATTGCCCCCATGTCGACGAAGGCGGCGGCGACCGTCGCGGCGGTCAGGATCATCAAGGCGATCAGGACGAGAACGTAATTGCGGACCGATTCGATATGCCCAGCCATGGTGCGGCGACCTCCGATCAATGCCTGCCAATCAGGTAGAGAAGATAGAACAAGAAGATCCAGATGACATCGACAAAGTGCCAATAGAGCCCCGCGCACTCGACCGGATTGTAGTAGGTGGCGTGGTAGCGACCTCGGTAGGCCTGCACCGCCAGCCACGTGAGAATGCCGATACCGATCAACATGTGCAGCGCGTGAATGCTCGTCATTGCAAAGTACAGCGAGAGGAACAGTTCCTGTTGCTTTGCGTCGGGTGCCACATAGGTAAACAGCGGCCCCGGGACCAACCCTTCGACGAACTTGTGGTGATACTCGAACAGCTTGATGCCGACGAACGTCGAACCGAGACCGATCGTCGCGATCAGCCAACTGACGAGAGGAATTCGCCGGCCGAGCTGCGCACTGTGCACCGCCATGACCATCGCGAAGCTGCTGCCAATCAGGATCGCCGTGTTGGTCGCGCCGAGGCGGATATCGAGATGGTGACTGCCGTGCACGAAGGCCGTCGGGTAGGCGCTGCGGTACACGACGTAGGCGGTAAACATGGCACCGAAGAACATCAGCTCGGTGACCAGGAACATCCAAGTCCCGAGGGTCGAGGCTTCGAACTGCTGGTCGGCGTCCTCGAAGTGGTGGGCGACGTAACTCTCGGTTGCAGACGAACTATGCGACACCGTGGGCCTCCGGTTGGGCGACTGGATAATTGTAGGGCTCTTCCTCTACGACCGGGATCTTGTCGAAGTTCTCTGTCGGTGGAGGCGACGGAACCGTCCATTCGAGTCCGGTAGCGCCCCAGGGATTGGGACCGGCGGCCTCACCGTGTCGTAGCGACCAGATGAAATAGACAGCCGGCAACACGTAGCCGAGGCCCAAGATCGTCGCTCCCGCGGTCGACATCACG
>CAZJCO010000257.1:0-4490 GCA_964544375.1 uncultured Myxococcales bacterium | reverse complement strand
CCGCTCTATGCCCCGCGAACCGCCTTGGTAATTTCCGGCAGGACCTCGAGCGCATTGCCGACGATGCCGTAGCGCGCGTAGCGGAAGATCGCGGCATCGGCGTTGGTGTTGATCGCGACGATTGTCTTGGCCGCCGAGCAGCCGACCATGTGTTGGCTGGCACCGGAGATTCCCGCTCCAATATAAAGGAGGGGATGCGTGATTTTTCCGGTGAGCCCGACCTGGCGGGACGAGTCAATGAAGCCGTTTTCGACCGCCGGCCGCGACGCGGCGGCCATCCCGCCGAGAGCCTCGGCAAGCTCTTCTATCAAATGGTAGTTGCCCTTTTCACCGAGGCCCATTCCGCCAGCAACGATCACTTGCGCATCCTCGAGTCGCGGCCCCTCGAAGTGCGGCTTTTCAATCACGCGAACCCGCTCGTCCACGCTCGCTAGGTCGACCTCCACTTGCCGCTCTTCGGCCTGCGCGCCAGTCTGGCCGGGCTCTTGCGCAAGTAGCATGTCCGACAAGACGCCGATCACGCAGCAGTCGGCTCCAGTCAGTTCGTGCTCGACGCGCGTGTTGCCGCCATAGCCGGCGACGACGGCCTTGACGCTGCCGCCGGCCGCGTCGACTCGCAGTGCGTTCATCACCACGCCGGCACCAATGCGCGCCGATAAGCGTGGCGCAACCACGCGCGCATCGAACGTCTGTGGGATGAGCACGATCCTCGGCTTCTGCCGCGCGCAGTACTGCGCCAACGCCTCGACGCAGGCATCGGCCGAGAACTCCTCCAACTTGGCGTCTTCGACCCGATCGAGGTGGGCCACTCCGTAGGCCGCCGCGACTTCGGCCGTCCGCTCGGGCAACGGCCCGGCGACCAACCAGTCGAGCTGCAAACCGCCGGCGTCGGCAACCCCGCGCGCCAGCGTCAACGTTTCTTCGGCCCCGCTGGGAACGCCCTGGCGTCCCCGATCCCACGTACATACGACAACCGAGTCAGACACTAGTTCCTCCACTTTGCTAAGGCTGCGATAAACTGTTCGCCGGGCCTCTCCATTCGATCACGCGCTATTCGATCACGCGCTCTTCGCGCAGCCGTTTGACCAATTCGGTAGCCACGGCCGCGGGCGAGCCGCCTTCGAGGAACTCGCAGTTGCCGGTGACGGTCTCGACGAACTGTCGCACGACCGTCATTCGACTGCCGGCGCCGTCTCCCACCTGCGGTAGCTCCTCGGCCGAAATTTGCTTGGGTTTTACCCTGCGCGCCTTCATCGTACGCATTCCGGTCGGATAGCGGGGATCGCCGATCTCGTTGCTCACGGTGATGATCGCCGGACAGGAAACTTCGACGATCTCGTCACCGTCCGGGGTCACGCGCGTAACGCGCAAACCCGAGGCATCGACCGCCTCGACCGCCCGCGCAACGGTCACGACCGGCATCTCGAGCAGTTCGCCGAGCAAGGCCGGCACCACTCCCTGATCACCGTCGGAGGCCTGACGGCCGCAGAGCACGAGATCCGCCCCGCCGAGCAACGCGACGAACCCGGCGAGCAAGGCCGCCGTAGCATGACCGTCCACCGCTGCCGTATCGACGTTGATCGCCGCAACCTCGTCGGCTCCCATGGCAACGCAATGCTGCAGAATCTTGGTCGGGTCGCTGCCGAGCGAGACCACGTGAATCTGACAGTCCACGCCCGCATCCCGCAGCTTGAGTGCGCACTCGACGGCCTGCTCATCGTAAGCGTTCATCAGTCGCGGGATCGACTTTTGAACCAGAGACTTTCCGTCCGACTCGATCTCGAGTTTGCCGGCCAACGCGTAGTTATCGACCGCATCGGGGTCGAGGACTTCCTTGACGCAAATCAGGATCTTCATAGCGAGCCCTTTAGTAACCGAGGATGAGACATACGTCAATACACGTCTCTAAACGCTTGTTGCAACACTCTCCGGATCGTGCCATCGTAGCCCCGATGAAGGATCCTGCCGCCCCCGGCGAAACCGTCACGGTTACGCGGCGTTTCAATCAGGCCCAGACGGAAAAACGGGCCGAGGCACGGCGCGTGGCGGCCAAACTGGCGGCCGAACGCGGCTACGACGCGGTGACGATGACTGCCGTAGCCGACCGCATCGGCGTCTCTCGCGCGACGATCTACCGCTACTTCGCCTCACGCGACCACCTGCTGGCCGAAATCATGGCCGAGTGGACCGAGCGCATCAACGAAGACCTGCGCCGCAACCCGCCGGCCGGCGCCACGCCGGCCGAGCGCGTCGGTGAGGCTTTCGGACGAATCGTCGAAATGGGCGCCCGCAGCCGCGGCCTGACCTCGGCCATGCTGTTCGCGGCAACCTCGTCCGACCCGGCAGCGCGCGAGGCCTTTCCTTCCTGGTCGGGCCCGGTAGAAATCTACCTGAAGACATTGCTCGGAGACGACGAGGTACCTGAACTCGACGAGATCGTTCCGGTCCTCACGCACGTCTTGTTCTCGGCTCTGATCGCGATGACCCACCGGGGGCAAGATCCCCACGAAGCCGCCGCGGTCCTGAAGTCGGCTGCACGCCTACTACTGCAAGGCGTTTCTTGAACATGATGCCGCTCGAAGGAATTCGGGTGGTGGATCTTTCCCGCTACGCACCCGGACCTTACTGCACGATGCTGCTCGCCGACCTCGGCGCCGACGTCATCGTCGTCGAAGAACTTCCCACTCGCGCGCGCCGAGTCGACACGGAGATGGGAGTCAGCGACCGAACCAAAGCCTTCTTGCCGATGGGACGCAACAAACGCTCGATTGCTCTCGATTTGAAGGACGAGCGCATGCGCCAGGTGTTCTTTCGTCTGGCCAAAGGCGCCGACGTCGTCACCGAAGGCTTCCGTCCGGGCGTGGCCGCGCGCCTGGGCGTCGATTACGAAGCCATACGCCGGCTCAACCCGCGCGCGATCTACTGTTCGATCAGCGGTTACGGCCAAACGGGCCCCGACGCCGACCTCGTCGGTCACGACCTGAACTACGTCAGCCTGGCCGGCCTGCTCTCGGCGATCGGTTCAGCCGACGGCCGGCCGTCGATTCCGCTCAACGTTCTCGGCGACTTTGCCGGCGGCGGCTTGTTCGCGGCCTTTGCCATCCTCGCCGCGGTCGTTGCGCGCGGCCGCACGGGCAAGGGGCAGTATATCGACATGGCGATGACCGACGGGGTGATGTCGCTAGCCTGCCTGGCGGCAAGCGACTACTGGTCGTCGGGCCAAATCCCTCGGCCCGGCCGCTACTATCTGAGCGGCGAGTTGCCTTGCTACAACGTCTACCAGACGGCCGACGACAAATGGCTCAGCATCGCCTGCATGGAACCCTGGTTTTGGAAGAACCTGTGCGCGGTTATCGGTTGCGAGGAATTCCTTGACGATCAGTTCAACCGAGACAAGTTTCCCGAAATGTTCGCCGCATTGCGCGAGCGATTCAAAACGCGCACCCGCGACGAGTGGTTTGCCGAACTGCGTGCGCGCGAGGTTTGCGCCACACCGGTCTACGATCTCGCCGAAGCGCTCGGCGACCGCCACACGCGCGCGCGCAACATGGTCGTCGAAGTCGAGCATCCCGAGTTCGGGACCATTCCTCAGATTGGGATTGCGCCGAAGTTCTCCGAAACGCCCGGCCGAGTGCGCACGCCGGCTCCGCGACCGGGCCAGCACACGCGCGAACTGTTGGTCGAGCTAGGCTACTCGGAAGAAGAAATCGCCGAGCTTCTTGCCGCCGTCGCCAGCCGAGCGTAGCCACCGCCCAATCCGAACAAACTCAAGCGCTCGCCAGCGGTAGCCGCAAGCAGGACGCGTGCGCGGCGTCGTGAAACACCCGCTGCTCGGCCTTGCGTGCGTCTTCGGCCCGCCCGAGCGCGGGCGTCACGCGTGAGTTCAGATTGCGATCGAAGCGCGGGAAGTTGCTACTCGATATCTCCAGCCGAAGGCGATGTCCGACCAAGAACGTGTGGGCCATGTCCCACAGGTCGATGGTAAACTCGACGATCTCCCCCGGCTCCAGGAACTCTTCTCGATCGCAGCCCTCGCGGTAACGTGCGCGCACGATGCCCTCGGCGATGTTCGCGCAGTAGCCGTCGGGCTCGACGTCCACCAGCTTGGCGGTAAAGTCGGTATCCGGCGCGCTGCTGCTGGCAAACAAAGTGACGGAGACAGGACCGGCAATCGCCAGCGCCTCGGTAAGCTGCGGCGTCGTATACACCAGCACGTCCTCTCGCCGTTCGACTTCGGCCTGGTTCTCGACGCCGGGTAAGACGTCGATCATGCTGCGACCGCCCCTGGTCGGCACCGGATCGAGGGGATCGTAGACGTAGCGATCCGGCGGCTCCTCGGCTGGCGGTTCTGCGCTCAAGCGCCCGTCCCCGTCGCTGCTGTTCGCGCGCCCGCCGCTGCGCAGGAGGTAGCGCGTCATGCGGTATGGTCGCGGGCCCGCATCAGCCTTCTTCCGCCTGTGCTGACACCCCATGTGCTACACGCTCCTCGG
>CAZJCO010000256.1:0-4504 GCA_964544375.1 uncultured Myxococcales bacterium | reverse complement strand
AAGCAAGTGCGGCGCAGCACGGCGCGGCGGTCCGTCTGTCTCAGCTGGCGCCGCAGTCGCCCGAGCTGCGGCGGCCGCGCGAGGTCGACCTTGCTCACGACCAGAAAGTCCGCCAGCGCGATCTGCCGCCGCGCGATCCGGCCTCGACGTAAGGCTGCGCCGACCGACGTGGCATCGACGACGGTGACGACCGCATCGAGCGCTAGACCACATCGCCGGACACGCTCGATGATCGGCGCCGGATCGGCCAACCCGGTGGATTCGATCACGATGACGCTCGGGGCAACCGTTTCGATGAGTTCCTGCACGGCCAGCCCAAAGCGGGTCTCGTCGATCGAACAGCAGATGCACCCACCGCTGAATTCGACAACTTTCTCGACGTAATCGAACCCCGTGATCGTGCGCCCGTCGAGTCCGATGTCGCCTATTTCGTTGACGATCACAGCCACGCGGTCGTCGCGTAGATCTTCCTCGAGGGCGTGCTTGAGCAGCGTCGTCTTACCGCTGCCGAGAAAGCCCGTGACGATGTTCACGCCGACATGCTTCACCCGACGTTTTCTCTCCAGTAGCCTAGCAGATCCTCGAGCGAACGCCGTAGATCCATGGTCGGTCGCCACCCCAGGGCAGCTTCGATCTTGGCGTAGGAGCCAACCGTACGGTTCACCTCGCCCTCACGCAGTCGCGCCGAAGCCACGCGTACATCGACCGGACGCGAGCAAGCCTCGACCAGCGTGTCGAGTACCCAACGGATCGCAACTGCCCTTCCCGAACACACATTGTAGACTTGCCCCGGCTCGCCCTCCTCCCACAAACGCAGATAGGCCTGGACCACGTCGCGCACGTCGGAGAAATCCCGCTCGGCCGAAAGCTCGCCGACCTCGACCAGCGCCGGTTGCAGGCCACGTTCGATGAGTGCGATCTGCCGGGCGAAGTCGCTGCACACGTAATCCGGCGACTGCCCGGGACCGGTGTGATTGAACGCACGTGCGACCACGATCTCTTGACGACTGTCGCGGGCTCGGCATTCAGCCTCCGCCGCCGCCTTGGAACAGGCGTAGGCACCTTCGGGCCGCAGCGGGTCGGTCTCGCGCGAAGCCGCCTGCCCCCCGGTCAAGCGGCCATAGACGGTACCGCTGCTAACGAACAGCGTTCGTGCGCCGACCTCAGCGGCCGCGTCGAGCACCCGCACCGTCCCCTCCCGGTTCACCGAATCGCACAGTGCGGGCGCGTCTTCGGCTCCCGGAACAAAAGCTACCGCCGCCAGATGAAATACCGCGCGCGGCCGGACCTCGCGAAATACCCGTCGCAGGCCGTCGGCATCTCGCACGTCGACGGTCCAATCGACTTCCCCTTCTCGCGCCAGCGAAGCGACCCCGTGCCCCCGGTCGCGCAGCAAACGGCAGAGGTGCGATCCGGCAAAGCCAGCCGCTCCGGTAACCAGCGCGCGCAAGCCCGAACCCTCAACCGCCGCCGCGCCCGTAGCGATCCTCGAGACGCACGACGTCATCGAGTTCGGTCGTCGACGTCTCCAGCAGCGTGACTTCCTGTTCGGCTTCAAAGCGATGCCGAAGCCCCGGCGCAATGTGGAAAACCTCGCCCGGCTCGAGGCGAACCACCGTAGGGGATTCGTCGCCGCTGGCGTAGTGGAGGGTCAGTTTGCCCTCGAGGACGTAGATCGTCTCCTCTTTCTGCCGATGGTATTGGTAACTGAGCGCCTGCCCCGCGTTGATCCTGAGGATCTTGCCCACGTAGCGGTCGCTCCGGGCCCAGATCAACTCATACCCCCAGGGTTTTTCGACTTTCTCGACTGTCCGCTTTCCGCTGTCTCTAGCCACGCCGCACCTCACCAACCGAGCCTGCGATAACCACGGTCGACGCCGTAGAGCGCAGAAAGGCGCTGCGACGTTTTGAACAGCGGAGAACTGCCCAAGCTACCCAGCCCGCTGAGCTCGACCTCTACTCGAACCTGCAATTCATCGGGATTGACCCGGTTCACGACACCGAAGTCCACCGCCCAGCATCCACAGCCCGAACGGTAGCGAAAACCGCCGCCGCTTTCGACAAAGGTACTACTGACAAAATCGAAGCGGCCGTTGACGCCGAGGCTCAATCGCGGCGTAAGAGCGAAGATCGCCCTACCTTCGGTGGTCTCCAGCACCTCGCCGCGAACGAAACGATAGACCGCCTGGATGCGCGAGCCACGTTCCTCGGTAAACGGAAGGCTGAAGTCCTCGAACGACACCACGCTCGCCGCCCCCATCAGCCGCCCCTGACCAACGTTGTAAGAGGCCAGCCCGCGCACGGCGTATCCAAGACGCGAACGGAGCGACAACGTAAGATCGAGGTCCGAGAGGTGATCGTCAATGATGCGGTTGTCGATATTGTAGCTCTGCTCCGCCGACACTCGGAGCACCTCAAACTGGTCCTTGCCGTCGTGCGCCGGAAGCAAGAACCTCGAGGCGACGCCGTAGGTCGCGACACTACGCCCGTCGATTCTGTCGACTTCATCGAACAGAGGGAGATCTCGGGCGCGGGAATTCGTCGTCGCGCGCAGTTTTGCGAACGGCTCGATCGTATGGTCGATCGATCGCGTGCCGGCCTGCTCCGAGGTCTCCTTGCCGACGCTTGTCCCGAGCAACGGTCTCGACCAAGAGGGCAGCTCGAAGCGTCGAGCGAAGGCACTTCGAACGTCGACTCCGGCCTCGGCAAGCGGCCGGGCCGCGTGGCTCGCGAGCTCGCCGACGACCGAACCGGCAGAGTCCACCTTGTTCGAATCGCCCAGACGATAGGCTGTCAGACGGCCACGCAGCCAGGCGTTGGCATGGACCGGCAGCCTGGGCGCCAACACACGCTCGAGATCGGCGACGACGTCGAACCGCTGCCCGTCGCTTCCGCGGGTCCGGCGAAAGCTCGCAAGCGCGCCGGAGACCGAATAGCCGACTCCGTAGCCCAACTCACCATCTCGCGCGGCCCACAGCTCGAGAGGTTTGTGCACCGTCAGCCGATCGGCACCGACAAAATCCTGAAAAAAGCGACTTCGTGCGCCGAGACTCGTGAAACCGCGGCGCCGCAGAAGCCCAATGCGTGTATCGCTGTAGCGCCGCGACCGTTGCAACGCGCGCCGCTCCGAGCGCGTCGCCACGGACTCGACCTCGCGCAACAGCAAGTCGTCGCTGACCAGCAACAGGTCCACGTAAAGATCCGTATCAGCGCTCAGCTCCTGACGATGTTGGGCTTGAACCATCGCACGATTGTTGGGTATCGTTCGGCCCGCGAACAACGGGGAAACGATCTGCGAGCGGGCATCACCGCGGATGCGCTCGTTGTAGCCGGCAAATTCGATGGTTCCCGCCATCCCTCGGCGCGGCGCATAACGGTACTCGAACTCGCCGCCGACTCGCGCGGCCGTCTCGAGGTCAAAGGTGAAGGTGGCGTCATGGTGCTTATTGATGGCCCAATACAACGGCTGCGAGTAAATGAAACCGCGCTCGTTGGAAAGGCCGATGCGCGGCAGCAACAATCCCGTTTGCCGCCGCACGCGGACGGGAAAGCGCAGGTACGGAAAGTAGAGTACCGGCACGCCTTTGACGCGGAAGGTGCCGTCGCGAACCGTGCCGTTGCCGTCGAGCTCGAACTGAACCCGCCTGCCGGCCAACTGCCAGTCGGGCGGCTGGCCTTTTTCACTCTTGCAGGTTGTGTAGTAGCCGCGGCGTAAGGTATAGCGGTTGCCCCGCAGCTTTTGCACCGAGCGCCCGCCGAAACGCGCGGGAGAATCGTTTGCTGAAAGCGAAACGTTCTTCAGCGTCGCGGTTTCGTCGTCCACGCGCAGCTGGCAGGAATCGGCTCGCAACGTGAGGTCCGGTGTCTCCAGCACGAGACCGCCCTCGACCGACAAACGGCCCGCGTCGCGCTCGAAGCGCACGGCATCCGCCCGTAGTTTTTTATCGGCCCAGGTAGCAACGACGCCGCCCGAGGCGTGGACTACTTGTCCGTCGCTCTCGTAGGAAATCTCGCCAGCCTCGACATCGACAGGCGGCGCGCTATCGGCGGGGCCGGCCGGCCCCAGCAGCGCCGCCAGGATCAGCGTGAGAAGGACGCCCGACCCGACTCGGCGGCGACCACCGCTACGCCGAAAGCCGTGCATCGGCCCGCCTCCGCAACTCGAGATACAGCTCCCCGACGAGGAAGATCGACCCCGTAATGAGTACCGCTCCAGCCGGACCAGCGATCTCTTCGGCTTTCCGAAGCCCGTCCGCGGCGGTTGCCGCGACGCTTACCGAACGCCGCCCGCCTATCCACGGGCGCGCCCGCCGGGGATCGAGCGCGCGACGGGTGTCCGCCATCGGTGCCACCACCACATGACCGCCGACTGGCAGCCGGCGGCCCCACATCCCCCCCCGGCTGGGCATACCCTATAGTGGCCTCGCCGTTTGGGTGTTTATAAGGGGAATACCAGTGCGAGCCGCAACATCCGCTCCGGTGGCACGACCCCATCTGTCGGCAG
>CAZJCO010000255.1:0-4533 GCA_964544375.1 uncultured Myxococcales bacterium | reverse complement strand
TCAACGTGCCGGATCTTCTCACCCCGGGAACGACGGCGGCCGCCATGTCGCTGCCGATGATCGGCCGCAAGCAGCGCGGCGACTAAGGGAGAGCCGCTTTCCGATCGTGGTCGCGCCGTAGCCTTCTCCCCTGCTAAAATAGACGGTGGGAGACTACCGCGACCTCGCGACGTGTTTTGAGTCGTAGCGGCCGGCGAACGGGCTGTCCCGCTGGTTTGGCCGCCGACTTTCTGTCGTTCTCCAAGGGGCCTGCCTTGCGCAATCCTGGCTGCGCGAACCCCGGCAGAACACGCCGCCTCGAGTCGGAGCTGCCGCCGAGTCATGGTGAGCAATCATCCTGAGGGTGACGAAGCCCGCGCGCCAGCCGTGCAGGTCGACGTCAATCCCCTGTTCCGCCGTGTGCGCTGGGCCCGCATGCGCGAGCTGTTGCGGGAACTCCGGCCGTATCTCAAACCCGTCCAACGGGATCTCCTGCTCGCGTTGGCTTGCAGCATCGGCACGGTTGTCACGGTCGTCGCGCGGCCATGGCCGATCAAGATGGTGTTCGACTACGCCCTCTTGCCAGCAGGGCGGGTGAAGTGGGTTTTCCCCTACGCGACGCTCAAGGGCTACGGCGCCATGGGCGTGGTGACGATCGCCTGCGTCTTCTTGCTCGTCATCACGCTGCTGTGGGGGATGTTCGCTTACTGGCAGCGTTTCCTCATCTCGGCCGCGGGGCAAAGGGTTACTTTCCGTATTCGTCGCCAGCTCTTTTCTCATCTGCAGCGCCTCTCTCTCTCGTTCCACCGCCAGCGGCAGGTCGGCGATCTGCTGCTGCGTGCCACCGGCGATGCCAACATGATGCGCGACATGCTCGTGGACACGGTCGTGATCCTGTCCAGCGAGTTCCTCGTTCTCGTCGTCATGCTGGCGGTCATGGCGATGCTCGATTGGCAACTCACGCTCGTAAGCTTGTCGGTGGTGCCGTTGCTCGCCGTCGCTGTATTCCAGATCACGACGAGATTGCGCGTTGCAGTTCGCCGCTCGCGTAAGAAGGAAGGACGCATGGCGGCGATGGTCGGCGAGATGCTGCAGGCGGTCGCGGTCATCCAGGTGTTTGGGCGGGAGAGCTACGAAGACGAACGTTTCGGCGAATCAAACCGCCAAAATCTGCGCCAGGGACTGCGAACGGTGCGGCTGGAGGCGAATCTCGAGCGGATGTCGGAGATCGTCATCGCCATTGGTACGGGCACGGTCCTGTGGTTCGGCGTGCGCCGCGTGCTCGATGGGATTCTCACGCCCGGGGATCTGATCGTGTTCACGTCCTATCTCCGCGGTATGTATAAGCCGCTGCGCCGCATTTCGTGGGTGACAGTGAGGATGTCGAAGGCGGCGGTCTGTGCCGATCGTGTGTTTGCGATCCTCCACTCCGAGGAGAAGATCAAAATCCGCAAGGATGCGAAGCCGGCACCGCTGTTCCGAGGACGCGTCACGTTTAAGAACGTGACCTTCTCGTATCGCCGCGGCTTGCCGGTTCTCGAGAACGTCTCTCTGACCGTGATGCCGGGGCAGACGGTAGCGGTGGTCGGAGCCAACGGTGCCGGCAAGTCGACGCTCTGCGGACTGTTGCCGCGTCTCTACGATCCAGACGACGGTACGATCACGATTGACGGCGAGAAGATCAATCGCTTCACGCTCGAATCGTTGCGCGAACAGATTGCCGTCGTACTGCAGCATCCGATGCTGTTCGCCGGCACGATTCGCGAGAACATCGCTTATGGAAAGACCGACGCGACGCTAGAAGAAATCGTCGAGGTGGCAAAACGGGTAGGTGCTCACGAGTTCATCTCCGATCTCGCGACGGGTTACGACACCCTGGTCGGTGAACGCGGGGAGACGCTCTCGGGTGGGCAAAGACAGAAAATCGCGATCGCTCGTGCCATGATCAAGGACCCGGCGATTCTGATTCTCGACGAGCCGACGGCCGCACTCGACGCGACTTCCGAGGCGCAAGTCGACGAGACATTGGCTCACGTTGCGAAGGGGAAGACGACGTTTCGCGTGGGGCACCGTCTTTGCGAACTGCAGAATAGCGACGTCATCGTCGTGATCGAGAATGGGCAGATTACACAGAAGGGAACGCACGAGGAACTGGTTGCGCAGCCGGGTTGGTACCGAGACGTGTATCGGCTGCAGGGCGGCGACGTGCCGGAGTTGATCTCCGCCGTTTCCGCAACCGGAGGAAAGGCCGGGGGAGGGGACCTGGGATGAGCTTCGGGCGCATGGTTGCCGTTGTTGTGGCGCTGCTGGCGTCGGCCGTACTGCTGCTGATGGGGGTTTTCGAATTCCAGGAGAAAACGGGTCGTATCAAGCCGGTCGTTCCCCCCTATGACATTTTCTGGTGTGCTACCGACGCTCAGTGCACGGTGGTCGACCGCATCGGCTGTTGCCCTTGCGATCAGGGTGGCGCGCAAGCGGCGGTGACGACTTGGCACAAGGACGAGCTTCGCCTTTTCCTCAAGAGCGCCTGCAAGCCACCGCCGGTTTGCGTGCAGGTGGATCTCTGCCGAGCAAAGGTTCGCGCCAAATGCGTCAAGCGTCGGTGTCAACTGGTTTATCCGGAGTAGGAGCGTCGTAGATGAGCGAGGCACCGGGAAGCAACGTCGGCTACGTTCTCAAGGTTTTTCCGCGCGTGTCGGAGACCTTCGTCATCAACGAACTGCGCGCGATGGAGAGCCTCAGCGAGCGGCCGTTTGTGTACTCGCTTCACCACAATCCCGACGGCGACGCTGTTCCGCATCGCATCCTGCGGGACCTCGAGGCACCGATCGCCTACATCGAAGACGCGCTGCCGGCCGAAGATCTGGTAGGCAAGGCCCGCAAGAAACTCGCCAAGAGCCTGGGAGTCGGCGAGGACATGCGCGACCGTATCCTTCCGCGCAAATACGTCCGGCTCGCGTTGGCGTTGGCGGAGCGAATACGTGCAGACAAGGTCGGCCATTTGCACGCGCACTTTGCCTCGCGGGCCGCACACGTAGCGGCGCTTGCCGCCGAGCTGACCGGCGCCAGCTACAGTGTGACGGCGCACGCCAAGGACATCTATCACGAAGACGTCGACGCGGACGTCCTTCGCTGGAAAATTCGTCAGGCGGCCTTCGTCGTTACCGTTACCGATTACAACGTGAGGCACCTGCACGGTCTGCTCGCGGAGGAAGCGGAGCTACGGGACAAGGTCGTTCGCGTCTACAACGGTGTCGATCTTGCCCGCTTCCACTCGACGCCCGTGCCAAAACGGGAGCCTCCGGTGGTAACCGCGGTGGGCCGGCTGGTCGAAAAGAAGGGCTTTCACATTCTTCTCGAAGCCTGCCGCATGTTGGTCGATCGGGGCGTCGCTTTGCGCTGCGAGCTAATCGGCGATGGCGCCGAGCGAGAGCGTCTCGCCGCGCAGGTCGGCGCGCTTGGGCTGGCCGATAAGGTCGCGTTTCGCGGCGTGCTGTCGACCGAAGAAGTCGGCCACTGCCTGGAACAATCCTCCGTCGTGGTTTTGCCGTGTATCGTCGCCAAGGACGGAAACGTCGACGCGTTGCCGACTGTGTTGCTGGAAGCGATGGCTTGCGGACGCCCGGTCATTTCTACGGCATTATCGGGCATCCCCGAGATTATCGAAGACGCCGAGACCGGACGCCTGGTTCCGCCCGACGAAGCGGCACCGTTGGCGGAAGCAATCGCAGAGGTGATCGGCGATCGACAACGCGCAACGGCCATGGGACGGGCCGGACGATCCCGGGTCGAGCGTCTGTTCGATTTGCATGCCAACGCCGACCGGATTCGCGAGTTGTTTCGGTCGCGAGGGGCGATTGGAAAGGCCGCGTGAGCAAACGGCCGCACATTGCCTATGTCTGCGCTGACCGCGGCGTTCCGGTCGGCGGCTACAAGGGAGCGTCGATCCACGTCGGCGAGCTCGTCCGTGCGCTGCTCGAGCGTCGCGCGCAGGTCCAAGTCGTGGCGGCGCGCGTCGCCGATCCGATCGACCGTCGTTTCCTTCCCGCTCCCGTGGTCGACGTTGGTGGTTCCAAGCCGGCCCGTCAGGCGAGGCACATTCTTTACGCCGGAGCCGAATCTGCCCGGGCGGTCGAACGTGCCAGTGAAGTGCGGGCGCTGCTCCTCAATCAGCAACTTGGCAAGACGCTGGAACGGTTGAACGGGAGTTGGGGAATCGACGGAATCTACGAGCGCTACTCTCTCTGGAGCTTTGCCGCGGCCGCGGTCGCGCGCGCGGCACACATTCCCTTCTTGCTCGAAGTCAACGCACCGCTGCGAGAAGAACAGCGGCGTTATCGCAATCTCGCCAACGAGGCCGCCGCCGCCGACCTCGAGGGATACATGTTTCGCAGCGCGGACCGCGTGGTCGTTCCCTCGCGCGAGCTTGCCGACTACGTGGCTAGCTGCGGCGTACGGCGCGGCCGCATTCGCGTGATACCCAACGCTGCCGACCCTGGCCGTTATCAACCCCGGGCGGTCGCTGCCCGCCGCGGGGCCCAGGCGTACAGTTCC
>CAZJCO010000254.1:0-4539 GCA_964544375.1 uncultured Myxococcales bacterium | reverse complement strand
TCATGACCACGCTGGTGTGGGCAGAGGTGGGCCGCCATCTCGTGGGAGACCGCCACGACCACCTCCGCGGCGGCGGGCGCCGCCCCCCCCCGCCGATCGGCGACGAGATCGCACAGCGTTACGTCGATCTCGTGACCTACGGCCGATACCACCGGTACCGCAAATCCTGCCACCGCTCGCACCACGGCCTCGTCGTTGAACGCCATCAGATCCTCGCTGGCGCCGCCGCCGCGGCCGAGGATCACCACGTCGGCCGAGCCTTCTTGGGCCAGCAGTGTAAGCGCGGCGACCAACGACTCGGGAGCTTCCTCGCCTTGCACCAATGCCGGGCTGATGAGAACGCGGCAGCGGCGAAAGCGACGGCGAACGGTAGCGAGAACGTCGTGCACCGCAGCTCCGGAGGCAGAGGTCACGACACCGATACAACGCGGCAGGAAGGGTAGCGGCCGCTTGCGATCGTCCTTGAACATGCCCTCGGCTTCCAGCTTGCGCTTGAGCTGTTCGAGCGCGCGTTGCGCCGCGCCCCAGCCCAACGGCCGAAGAGAGGAAGCATAGAGTTGCATGCGTCCTTGAGGAGGATAGACGCCGACGCGACCGCGACAGACGACCTCGTCGCCCACCGCGGGCTCGAAACCGAGCCTTGTGGCGTCGCGCCGCCACATGACGCCGTCGATGCGGGCGTCTTCGTCGGACAACGTAAAGTACAGGTGGCCGCTCGACGGACGTGTCAGCTTCGAGATTTCCCCGGCCACGAGCACTTCGGCAAAAGAGCGATCGAGTGCCTCGGATACCAGCCCGACGAGCTGCGAAACGCGCAGAGGAATCGGTTCTTCCGCGTCCTCGCGCGACCGTTCGCGGCCGAACGGAAGTTCGAGAGTCGGATCCTCGGAAGCGGTCATGGAACTCGCCAGCGCCGACGGGCCTCTTGGAGCCCGCCGGCAAACGCACCGTAAGCAATCAAGCCGGGGTTAATTGGTCTCGTTGCCCTGCTCCGCAGCCGAACGCAGGTCGAGCCCCTTCTCGTGAAAGCGTGAGAACACGCGCCAGGTCTTGAGCAGATCAAGTGCTCGCTCGACTTGTGGGTCGGAGATTTCGGATTCCTCCGGCGCGGCATCGGTCACCGCCTGCTCGTTTTTCATGTGGCCGGACAGATCCTTTTCATGGACTTGGAACCGCTTGGTCGCCTTGGCTACCTGGACCACGGGCTCGACGTGTACGTCGGGTTCGATACCGGTCGCCTGGATCGAGCGTCCCGAGGGAGTGTAGTAGCGCGCGGTCGTCAAGCGCAGCGCCGAGTCCGGACCCATCGGCAAAATCGTCTGCACGGACCCCTTACCGAAGGTCTTCTCTCCGACCAGGATCGCGCGCTTGTGATCCTGAAGCGCGCCGGCAACGATTTCCGAAGCGCTTGCCGAGCCTTCGTCGACCAGCACCACGATCGGCATATCGGGTTCGGTGCCGTCGTTGCGCGCCAAGAAGCGCTGCTTCTGACTGTCGATGCGCCCCTCGGTGTAGACGATCAGGCCGGCGTCAAGGAACAAATCGGAGACTTTGACCGCCTCGTTCAGCAAGCCGCCCGGGTTGTGTCTCAAGTCGAGGATCATCCCTTGGAGCGGGGAAGGCGCCTGCTTCCGCAGGTCTTTCATTGCCTCAGCGAGTTCTCTCGAGGTGCCCTCCTGGAACTGCGAGACGCGCACGAAACCGTAGCGATCGTCGTACAACTTCTTGTCCCTGACGCTCTTCACGCGAATGATCTCGCGCGTGATATCGACGTCGAACAGTTCGGGCATGTCCTCCCGGCGCAGCGTCAGCGTCACGTCGGTACCCTTGGGACCGCGCATCAGCGAGACCGCCTTCATCAACGACATTCCTTTGGTCAGTTGATCGTCGATCTTGATGATCTGGTCTCCCGGCTTCACGCCAGCGAGAAAAGCCGGAGTATCCTCGATCGGAGCAATGATCGTCAGAACGTCGTCACGGATCGTAATCTCGATGCCCAATCCACCGAAACTGCCGCGGGTGTCCACTTGCAGTTCGCGGTACAGATCCGGCGTGAGGTAGGCGCTGTGGGGATCGAGCGAAGCCATCATGCCGTCGATCGCCCCTTCGATCAGATCCTCGGTCGAAACGTCCTCGACGTAATTCTTCTGGACGATCGCGATGATATTGGCGAAGGTCTCCAAGCTCGTGTAGGTGTCGCGCGCCGCGCGGGCGAGCTGCTGCACGAAAGGACTGATGACGAGCAGCGCGCCGGTAGTAACGACGATTACCGCTGCAGCGATTTTTCGCGGGAAGCGCTTCTTTGACATAGCCTAGCGAGTATAGCTAAGGCCTGGCAGGCGAACAATCGGCGCTCGTGCGAAGCTCGAGGACGGCCTCGCCTCTTCTAGCGAAACGCGGAGTAGCCGCCCTTTAGCCAATCTTTTGGGTCGAGAGGTTTGCCTTCGGCGCGCAGCTCGAAGTGGAGCAAGGGTTCCTCCTCGGTCAGGTTCCCGACCGCTTCTCCTTCGGAAACCTGCTGCCCGACCTCGCGATAGATCTCCGACAGATGCGCGTAGACCGTATGGTAACGGTCTCCGTGACTCACAATCACGGTGCTGCCCAATCCCGGAAATGGCCCCGAGAAGACGACTTCTCCCGCGGCGACGGCTCTTACGCGGCCGGCCGACGGCGCCCGCACGATGATCCCTTGCACGTGCGCACCGCCGGTACGGCGCTGGCCGAAGCGGGTGACAACATCGCCGCGAACCGGCGCATCGAGACTGCCTTTGCGCTGCCGAAACGGACGATCGTCACGGCGGCGACCCCTGCTCTCTTCGACCTCGCGGCGAGGCGACACCCTGGGCGCCGGCGGCGGCTCGGGCAGCGGAGCCAGCGCGAGGATACTCTGCAGCTCTTTCTCGGCAGTGCGCAGCCGCTCCGCTTCGCTACGGTGTACCTCGAGATCCTTCTTCAGCCCGGCCAGCAGCCCGGCCTTTTCCTTACGAGCGACCTCGTAACGGGCCGATTCTTTGCGTAGCGCTTCCTTCTTGGTAGCCAGAGTCTCTTTCTTACTGCGCAACTCGACCAACGCGGTCTCGTGCCGCTCGCGCACGCCCTCGTAACGCGCCATCGCCTCGCTGTCGGCTTTGGAAATCGCCGCCAGATAACGCGCCATACGCAGCGGTTCGGTCGAAGCCGCCGCCTGCTCGAGCACGCGCGCGCTGCCCAACCTTCCCTGCTTGTAGATGCTCGCCAACCGCTTGTTGACCATCGTCCGCGACGAGGTTCGCTTTTCCTCCAGTGCCTTGATTCGCTCGGCGTGCTCGCGGTAGTCGCGCTCGAGCGCCGCTTCTTCTTCCTTTAGCGCGGCAAGCTTGTGACCGGAGGAAAGCAGACGGCTGTCGAGGAGCCGCATGTCGGCGAGCAGATTGCTTACGCGGGTGCTTTGTTCTTCGGTTCGCGCCTGCTCTTCGCGCAGACGCTTGCGCACGGATTCTAGATCGTTCGCCGGCTTCTCGCCCTCGGCAGCAGCCGCACTCGGCGGGGTTTGTTCGGCGGCCGGCGCCAGGCCGGCCGCCGCCAGCCCCAGCGCAAACAGTAGCAACCCAGGCCAAACGAATCGCACGCCGATCATCGCCAAGCGCCGAAACGCTGCATGCCGAGCCAACTGCCGGCGGTGCCGAGACAGGCTCCCCAAAACACCAGAGTAAAGCACTGACCGCTGGTCAAGAAGTCGATCGTGTCGTGCAGCATCGGCAATTCGGTCGCGATCGGCGCCGCCGTTACCTGGTAGATCAAACTGAGAATGCCGATGCCGGCAAGCGATCCGATCACCCCCTCGATGAAACCCGTCAGCAGCACCGGCCCCCAGTAGAGCATGCCGACCGCGCCAACCAGACGCATGACTTCCATCTCTTCGCGCCGCGAAAACGCCGCCAGTTGGAACGTCGCGCCTACGATGATGGCGGAGACGATTAGCGCCAGAGCCCCCAGCGCCCACGCGACCCAGCGAATGATCCCCATCGCATTGCGTACCCGATTGATCCACTGCCGGTTGTACTGCACGTCTTCGACTTCGGTGAGCGCCTTCCATTCGGCCAGCTTCGCCTCGAGCGTCTCATCGTCGACCGAGCGGCCGAGGGCGACCTCGAGAGAAGCCGGCAGCACCGAGGCATCGAGCCCGTCGAGCAACTGTGCACTGTCACCGAGATTATCGGCGAGGAACTGCCAGGCTTCGTCCTGAGGAATGTAGCGCACGGCGATCAGCGACGGCCGGTCGCCGACCGCCTTGGCGTCGGCCATTGCCGCGGCCAGCGCCTCGAGGTCGTTGGCGTCCGCCACCTGCAGCACGTGCCAGCCGTAGCCGCCGAACCGCATCACGACGTCCTCGGAGAAGCTGAGCTCGGTGGAGCCCTCGATGGTGATGCGGTTGTCGTCCCAGATCCACACCAGCTTGCCGAGACGCAGATGGCCGGCGAGCGAGGCCGCCTCCCCGGAGACCCCCTCCATGAGGTCGCCGTCAGAGCACAGCCACCACGTCATCTGCGCGCGCCAGGG
>CAZJCO010000253.1:0-4540 GCA_964544375.1 uncultured Myxococcales bacterium | reverse complement strand
CGCCCCGGATACCTGAGCCCCGCCTACACGATGTTATTCGCGGCGGGTGGAGTGGCGATCGGAGGATGGCCGGCCCCGGGGGAAATGGCGGCCGTCCTTGCGGGGGCCGATCTAGGAGAGGCGCGCGGCCGGGTGGCGGAGATATATATCGAGTGTCTGCGCCGGCTCGAGGCTCTGAGCGTGCGGGCGGAGCTTGTCGAGGAGGCCCGCCGTAGACAATAATGTAGGACTTGCCTGTGAGGCAGGGTCGGTGAGAGGAAGCTTGCGACAGAGGATAGGTCGGACCGCGGGGGCGTTGCTGCTCGTGATGTTGGCGGCAACTGCGGCCGCGGCTTCGGCCAGGATCGAACGTATCCGTTCGGCGGCCGGGTCCGACTACACCCGAGTCGTGATCGATCTGTCGCGTAAGGTTCCGTTCGGCTTTGCCACGCTGGCGGGTAACGCCTCGCGCGGGTTGCCGCCGCGACTGTACGTGGATCTGCGAGGCGTGCGGCTCGGCCGCGGCGGTGATCTGGGCCGTTCGGTGCGAGACGCCCGGGTCGGCGGCGTGCGGGTTGCTCAGCACGATGCCTCGACTACGCGCGTTGTCTTCGATCTCAAGACGCACGTTCATGCCAAAGTGTTCGCTCTCGACACGCCGCCGAGGATCGTCGTCGATCTGACCGCGCTGGCTTCCGCGCCGGTAGCACCGTCCACGAGGACCGTTGGGGTCGCGCCAAAGGCGAAGCCGCCGAGCGCGTCTGCCAGAATCCGTACGGTAGCAAAGAAGATTCCCGCGCCGCCGCCCGCCAAAGTGCGCAGATTGCGGGTGGTCATCGATCCCGGGCATGGAGGCAAGGATCCGGGCGCACGCGGTGTTTCGAAGTTGACCGAGAAAAAAACGGCATTCGACATCTCAAAACGTCTATCCTCGAAGCTGCGGCGACGCCTCGACGTCGATGTCTACATGACGCGCAACGACGATAGCTACATTCCGCTGGAGCGCCGCAAGGATATCGCGAATCGTCTCGAGGCCGACCTCTTCGTGTCGATTCATATCAATGCCAGCAAGAACCGAAAGCTTCACGGGATCGAGACCTATTATCTGAAGAATACCAACGACCGAGCGACGTTGCGTTTGGCCAAGCTCGAGAACGGAGTGGATCTGTTGATCAAGGGGTCGGACGTATCCTCCGACGCCGACCTGCCGTACATCCTCTCCGACATGGTTCAAGGGCAGAAGGAGGCCGATTCGATCCTGCTCGCCGGTCACGTTCAGACGGGGTTACTCGAGTATCTGCAACCCCAATACCACACCGTTGAGAGCCTGGGCGTCAAGCAGGGGCCATTCTTCGTACTCGACGGCACTTACATGCCGGCGATTCTAGTGGAAGCGGGTTTCATCACGAACAGCCTCGAGGGGAGCCGTTTGTCGGCCAGTTCCTACCGCGAAGCGATCGCCGAGGGCCTTTATCGCGGGATCGCCCGCTATCTTTCGGACGACCGCGTCGGACAACTCCGTTGAGCGAGCCGCGCCGCGACCCCAGCGACGGCTGCTTCGGTGCCCCGGGGCGACTTGCCGCGAGTGCCGAGCTGCCGCCGATCGAACAGTGCCCGCCGCGGATTCGCGAAGTCGCACGGCCCTATGTGGACGCGGTTCGGGCCGAGTTGGAAAAGCAGCATTGGAGCGGCCTGCCGGGAACGGATCTGGTCGCTCGGTTCACCGAGGCGATCGACGAACTGGTCCGTTACGTCTTTGGCGTAGCCCACCACCGCTTTTCACAACGCTACGCGGGCAGTACCGGGCAACGCTGTGCGGTGGTGGCCCAGGGAGGCTACGGCCGGGCCGAGATGAATCCGTGGTCCGACGTCGATATCCTGATCGTCTATCCCGGGCATCTCAATCCTTATGTAGAGACGATCAGTGAACGCCTCGTACGCACATTGTTCGACGCCGGTCTCCAGGCCGGCTGGGCAGTGCGGACGCTGCGCGACTGCCTCGACCAGGCGGAGCGAGACCTCACGATCAAGACGACGATGCTCGATGGCCGCTATGTCGCCGGTAGCCGGGAATTGGGTTCACAGTTCACCGAGGCGGTGCAAGACGTGCTCACACGCCGGGACGTCGATGGTTTCGTTCGGGCCAAAAATGCCGAGAGCAAAGAACGGCATCGTCGTATGGGGGATTCGGTCTTTCTGCTCGAACCGGACGTCAAAGAGGGGGAGGGGGGTCTGCGCGATCTCCACAGTCTCCTATGGATCGCACGAGTAACGCGCGGGATCGTACGCCTGGAAGACCTCAGCGAGGCATCGGTGGCTTCGCCAGAAGAGCAGAACGAGTTGCTCGAGTCCCGTGAGTTCTTACTACGGGTGCGCAGTTCCCTGCATTTTTTCGCCAAGGCGAAGCAAGACAAGCTGTCCTTCGAGAGCCAGGAGCAAATCGCCGAGCGCTACGGTTACCGTGGGTCGGACCCCTCCCGTGCGGTCGAGCTGTTCATGCGCGATTACTACACGCACGCTGCGATTCTTGCACGTACGGCAGGGGACATCGCGGAACGCATCACCGCGGCGCCGGAGCCACGCTCGGTGACGGAACGGCTGGGGGCGCGCAGTGTCCGTGAAGGAGTCCGCTTGGTCGGCGCTCAACTGGTCGCCGACGAAGCGATCTTGCGTGCCGATCCGGTCAACTTGCTGCGCGTCTTTCTCGACGCGCAAAAGGCGGGAGTACAGCTTTCTTCCGGCACCCGCGAAGCGGTCCGGCGCAATTGCCGACTGTTGGATGACGATTTTCGTTCGTCGCCGGAAGCCCGGGAGGTGTTTCTCTCCATTCTAAAGGGTCCCGACGGAGTTTACCGCACTCTCGGTGACCTCAACCGAGTCGGGGTTCTTGGCCGTTTTATTCCCGAGTTCGGACGCTTGTTCTGCATGGTGCAGCACGACTTCTACCACATCTATACGGTTGACGAGCACTCCTTGATCGGCATTCGTGAACTCGAGCGTTTACGGGAGGGCGAGTTTGCCACGGCGAGTCCGCTGCTCAGCGAAGTGATGCGGGACTGCGAGCGGCCGGAGATCCTATTCCTCGCGATGATGTTCCACGATCTCGGCAAAGGCTACGGAGGCAACCACGACGAACGTGGTGCGGCGATGGTCCGCATCATCGGAAAGAGACTGGGCCTGGACTGGGACGACCGTAAAGCGCTGGAGTTCCTCGTGCGCCACCATTTGCTAATGTCGACTCTGGCCCAGAGCCGAGATATCGACGACCCGCACTTGGTCGCCGAGTTCGTCCGACGCGTGGGTACCATCGATAATCTGCGCAGTCTCTACCTGCTCACGTTTGCCGACATGCGGGCGGTAGGACCACAAATCTGGAACAGCTGGCGCGACCACCTGCTGGCCGAACTGTACCAGCGCGCCCTCGAGGTGTTTGAAACGGGCGCCGTTACGGAACGGAATATGGACGCCCGCGTCCGACGAGCCCATCGGCGAATTCTCGACCAAGCCCGCGGTGAGGCGGAGGCGGCGCACCTCGAAGCGTTCCTCGATTCGATGCCAGGCGGATACTTGCTATCCAACACGGTGGAGCGTGTAGTCGATCACTGGCGACTGTATGAGTCGCTCGGGAACGGGACCTTCCGCTATGGAGTGTTTCATGATCGGCGGCGCGGCTACAGTGAACTGACGGTAGTCACATTGGATCAGCCCGGACTGTTCGTTCGCTTGGCGGGCGTGCTTTCGGCTCACCGACTGAGCGTGGGAAGCGCGAAGATCGCGACCTCATCGACCGGGTTTGTCATCGATACCTTCCGTATCGACCATGCGGGTAGCGAAACAGACGCCTCTTCGCCCGAGCTATGGGCGGCAGTTCGTCGAGACGTGGAAGGTGTACTCAACGGCACGGTCGACGTCGACGCACTGGTTGCCGAGTCGCGGCGAAGCAATCCTCCTTCGCTCGCCGTGCGCAAAGCTCGGCAGCGCGTGATGACGAAAGTCGAGATCGATAACCAGGTGTCGCGTGACTATACGGTGATCGACGTCTACGCGGCCGACCGTCCGGGCCTGCTGTTCACCGTGGCAAACTGTATCTACCACCTCGGCTTGGTCGTGCATTCGGCGAAAATCACCACGCGGGTGAACCAGGTACTCGACGTTTTCTACGTAACGGATGCCGATAACTGCAAAGTTACCGACCCTCAGCGTCACGAGGAAATTCGTGACATCATTTACGAACGTGTGCAGCGATCGAGCGACGCCGAAGACGGAGGACTTGGATCGGCGACGGACGCCGGTTAGTCCCGTGGACGATCTCGACAGCGCGGCAGACAGGTATATGGCCCACCTTGCGGCCGAAAAGGGGCTCGCGACAAATACCGTCGAAGCCTACGGAAGAGATCTGCGCCGCTTTATTGATGCGATGGAGTTGTTTGGCTGCAAGCAGCCGCAGGATGTCGGTCGCGACGAGATCGTTCGCTTTCTATCCATGCTCGAGCGATCGCGTTTGGCGCCCGCCAGCCGCGCGCGGTCGATGTCCACGGTGCGCGGATTGTTCAAGTTTCTG
>CAZJCO010000252.1:0-4547 GCA_964544375.1 uncultured Myxococcales bacterium | reverse complement strand
TCGATGACGGTATGGAGGTGGGATATCCGCCACCGGACGCAGGACTGCCTTGGTGGATGCCTAACTATTGGGCATACATTTGGACGGGGGTCGCCCGACGCCCAATCTAGGCAACTGGCGGCTTTGGGTTCATAACCGGAACTTTCAGGGGATTCTAGCCCAATGTCTGCTTTCCGCCGGAAAGCCGACGTGTCGGGCGGGCGAAATCGAAACGACGCGGGGAAAGCGACGGTAGCGAGCGTCTCGGCGCCCGCCGCCGGCGGACTCGCCGGTCAAGGCGATGGTTTCGAGGGCGGCACTTCGTCTCAGCCGAAGCACGACTTCACTCTCGCGGTCCGCGTCTCCCGCGCAGTCGTAGGCCGCCGTGCCGGCGAACGCCACGGCGGCGCCCGCTACGGAAATGTCCGGTCGGATACTGCAAAGCTCAAGGCCGGAGCGGTCGGGTAGCGCGTCGCCCACTTGCGCAAGCACGCTCCAGCTCGCCGAACCGCTGCGACAATCTCCGTCGCCGCCCGAACAGGCAAGCACCGCTTGGCCGCGGCCGGCGCCGAGCTGTGCCCAGAAAACGACCGAGTCGTCCGCCATGAATTGCGGTGCGGCGAAGCTCTCGAAGCTGCCGCCGCCAGGGGCGGCCTCGCCGGCGACGGCAATCGCCGACGGACGGCCGGCACTGTCGCTGCGCATGACTGCGGCGGCGCCGTCGAGCGTGGTAAGCCAGCTTAGATCTGCCGACGCGCTGACCGCCGGCCGCTGAAGGCCGGAGCCGGCCGGCGTCGAAGCCACGGACTCGACCGCAACCTGCGGGTCGCCGCCGAGAACCCTCGTGATCAGTGCGCTCGGGCCGTCGCTTGTCCCTTTTTCACGGCTTTCCAGGCGGGCTCGGAACGCGGCTACTGGGCTCCCCGAGTTTCCCATGACCGCAGCGCTCGGCGGTCCGAACTCGCGCAGCGTGACCTCGGATCGAGCCACCTGATCACCTTCGAGGGCAATCGTCTCGACCTCGCCCCAGGCCGCGCCAGATAGCAGCGGCAACGCGAAAGCCGCCAGTAGAAGCGGTCGTTTGCCGGCCCTAGCGGACCAAAACGTTGCCCGACTCGTGTGATCGGTTCTGTGTCCTGTGGTGGTCCTGTAAGGGCCGTACATGCTTCCCCCCTATGGAACAGCGACCGGCTGCCGCGCCGCGCGGTTTGCTGCCGTCAAGTAAGCCGCTCGGCGCAGTTGGCGCAAGGGACGGCGAAAATCGGGACAACGGTGAAACCAGGCCCCTTCTGGTGTACAATTTTGCAAATCGCACCGGGCCCCGGGTCTCCAGAAGTCTCCTACGGTGGCTACCGGCGCGGGAAATCCCGCACCGAGCGGGCTTCGAGCGGGGAAAAGTCATGGGTATGCAACTACAGCACCGATTTTGGGTGTCGGTCGGCCTTTTGGTCGGCCGCGTAGCGGCCGCGGGCATGCTTCTCTACGGCCACGGATTGGAGAAGCTGGTTCATTTCAGTCAGACGGCGCTCACCTTTCCCGATCCCCTCGGACTCGGGCAGCCGGCGAGCTTGGCGCTAGCCGTGTTTGCAGAAGTGATTTGTGCGGCAGCCGTTCTGCTCGGGGCGGCCACGCGCCTGGCCTGCGTTCCGATCGTCGTCACGATGCTCATCGCCGCCGTCCGGGTACACGCTCTCGATCCCTGGCCGCAGAAAGAGTTCGCGCTGATCTACGCGATTCCGTTCCTGATGTTGATCTTCACCGGGGCCGGACGTTTCTCGGTCGATACGATCGTTTGGCCCAAGCTCAAAACCTGACCGGCGCCTCGCGCCGGTCAGCTCTACTCGGTGGTCATCGCGACGTCGTGAATTTCGAGGACGTTGGGTCCGGCGAACATCTCGGCCGGCGGCCGGTTAGCGTGAGCCGCGCGAAAGGATTCGCTCTTGGTCCAGTTCCAAAAGTCTTCTTCGCTTTCCCAGTACGTTTGCACGAGGTAGTAGCCGCGTTCCTCGGTTTCGGTCCAGGTGCCGCTCTTGTGGTCGAAGCGCCGGCGGTTCGGCCGCAAGATCAGGTTCTTGACGAAGCCGGGTGACTGGTCGATCAGATGGGCTCGGTTGCGGAAGCGGTTTTCGAATTCTTCTTCGAATCCTTCGGCAACCGGAATGCGGTTGGTTACGACGATCATCAAATCCTCCGATCGATCAGTCTAGACTGACGCCGAGAAGTTTTCCAACGGCAAAGGTCGCGATACCGGCGCCCGCGCCGATGCACAGCATGCGCAGGCCGCCGAACACGGCGCGCTTGCCGGAAAACAAACTGATGGCCGCGCCCATGCCGAACAGTCCCGCAGCCGTAACTGCGGCGACGGCCAATAGGTTGCCGTGGCCTGGCCAGAGTAGAAACGGCAGCAACGGAAGCAGCGCGCCGACGGCGAAAGAGCCGAACGACGACAAGGCGGCACCCCACGGCGAGCCGAGGTCGTCGGGGTTGATGCCGAGTTCTTCGAGCGAGAGCACACGCAGCGCTTCTTCGGGATCTTTGAAGACGATGCTGGCCATCTCGCGAGCTTGCTCCATCGAGATCCCGCGCGCGGCATAGATCAAGGCGAGTTCTTCGGCTTCTTCTTCGGGGTAATGGCTGAGTTCTTCGCGTTCTTGCCGAATCTGATGCTCGTAGAGTTCGCGTTGCGAGCGCACCGACACGTATTCGCCCGCTGCCATCGAGAACGCGCCGGCCAAGAGCCCGGCGACTCCGGTGAGCATGACGACCTGCGGGTCGGCGGTCGCGCCGGCGACCCCGGTGATGAGGCTGGCGTTGGACACCAAGCCGTCGTTCGCGCCGAATACCGCGGCCCGCAGGTTGCCGCCGGCAACGCCGCCGTGGCCACCCGCAAAATCCTCGATCGAGGTCGGCATGCGATGGTCGCCGACCGGTGCCGGTGCGACGTAGACGGAGACCCCCCGAACCTTCATCGAGGCGAGTACGCCGCGGATGCGCCGCGGTCCAAGCAGGTAGGCCAGGCGCGCAACGATGCGCGCACGCAGGCTCGGGCGGTAGGCGGGCACCGCCGAACCCTGTTTGGACATGTCACGCGCGATGATGTCGGCCTGTTCCTCGGCCGCAGTCGCAAGAGAAAGAAACAGCCGACTCTTGCGTTCGTCCGGTTCGGCATCGGCAACCGACAAATAGAGCCAGGCGGATTCTTTCTCCTCGCGCCAACGCTCGGCTAACGACATGTTCCAACTCCCGTTCGTTGAGCCAGATCGGAAAGCGTCGCGATCGTTTCCTCGACGACGCGATGCAAGACCACGGCGGCCGGCTCGACATCGTGAATCAGCCCTAACCCCTGACCGGCGGGCATGAAACTGCGGTTCGGATCGATGTCGCCGGACAACCCCATGTAGTCGAGAAGGCCGAGTTTTGTCGACTCGATCAATTGCGCCGGAAAGGGCTGAATCTCATTCGGCCGCGACGCCCATTCGGCGTTGTACGGGTTCTTGATCGTGCGTGCGGGTTTGCCCGTGTAACAGCGGGTACGCACGGTCGCGTCTTCCGAACTCTCGACGATGCACTGTTGATAGGAAGGCGCGGCCGTGGCCTCACGCGTAGCGATGAAGCGGGTGCCGATGATCGCGCCGCTAGCTCCGAGCGCTAGCGCAGCGGCCACGCCGCGCCCATCGACGATGCCGCCGGCGCCGAGTACCGGGATGGAGACCGCGTCGACGACTTGCGGAAGCAACGCCATGCCACCGATTTCGCCTGTGTGCCCGCCGGCTTCCGTCCCCTGCGCGGCGACGACGTCGGCGCCCGCGCGTTCGGCTTTGACCGCGTGCCGCACCTTGCCGGTCATGACCACGACTTTCATGCCGCTTTCGTGCATTTGCCCGATGAATTCTTCGGGTACCGCGAGTCCGGCAACGAAGATGGTGATCTTCTCTTCGAACAGCACGGCCAACTGTTTCTGAAAGTAGCGTGGGATAGCGGCCAGCAGATCGACGGCGAAGGGTTTGTCCGTGAGTTCGCGCGTCCGCCGAATTTCTTCTCGCATGGCATCGGGATCCAACGTCGCGGCGCCAAGGACACCGAGGCCGCCGGCGTTGGAGACCGCCGCCGTGAGCTCGGCCATCGCCACGCCGCCCATGCCGGCGAGAACGATCGGATGTTCGATGCCGAAGAGATCACAAATGTCGGTGCGCAAGGATGCCTTGGCCATCGTCTTTCCTCTCGCTCTTGTGCGCGGCGCGGCGCGCGGCCGCGCCCGTTGACGAGCGACATCCTGCCCCGTGCCTGCGTCGGCTACAACGCGGCCGGTGCGAGTTGCGCTGATCTATCTCGTGGTGGGGCGGCTCGGCTCAGCTGCGGGCGTCGTCCAGATAGGAGACTGCGATATTGCGGCCGGCGGCGATGGCCTCGTCGAACGAAGCAAAACGTTTGTCACCGGCGGCGAGATCCCTCGCCATGGCCGGGCCGTCTCGTCTCGACTCGACCACCGCAACCACCCCCAACGCCCCTCCGTCGACAACCGCTTTATCAGCGTGTACATGAAGCAAATATCTCTCCGGTTCGCGCCA
>CAZJCO010000251.1:0-4549 GCA_964544375.1 uncultured Myxococcales bacterium | reverse complement strand
GCCGATCGGATCCAGACGCCGATGATCATCGGTCTAGCCTTTATCGAGGCGCTCGCGATTTACGCGCTGGTCATCGCATTCTTCCTGCAGGGCAAGATCTGACGAGCCGTCTCGATTCGTGAAAAGCGGGAGTCCGGGTGGGCTCCCGCTTTTTTTCGTGCAGAACTTCGACCCGGCGGAGACTTCAGGGGCGAGCAGCTCGCAGGATGTCGCAGCGGGCGGCGAGCGCGCAGACGGTCGTACCGCCGCCGAGCCGCGCGGACAGCTTGGCCATGCCGTCGTCTTCTTCGCGGTCGACGACGGTGATGACGAGCGCCACGCGGCCTCCTTCGCGCTCGACCGCTTCGACCGCGCGCATGGTTGATTCTCCGGTCGTCACGACGTCTTCGAGCAACGCGATTTTGCGGCCGGCGTCGAAAGGACCGTCGATCACCGCAGCGGTACCGTGGTCCTTGACCTGCTTGCGAACGAAGAAGCCGCTCAGCGGCATTTGTCGGGCCGCGGCTTGGCACAGTGCCGCCGCGACCAGTGGCACGGCCCCGACCGCCATCCCACCGACCGACTCGATGGCATGGCGCGCGAGCTGCACGCAGGCCAGATCGCCGATGAGGGCGGCCCCGTCGGCGGTGAGGACGGTCTTCTTTACGTCGACGTAAAAGTCGCTTTCGCGTCCTGAGGCGAGACGGAAGACGCCTCGCCGGTAAGAACGCTCGGCCAATAGCTCGGCCAGTCGCTGTCGTTGGGCCTGCTCGGAGGCCGACATCACGACGGCACCTTGGCGAGAAACTCGGTTACGCGTTGCATGAAAGCCTCGTATTGGTCGTGGTGTACCCAGTGGCCGGCACCCTCGATGTCGGCATAGTCGTAATTCTCGAAGTGTCCCGCGCGACCGTCGACGACCGGATTCGATGCCCAACTGTCGCTGCCGCGGACCAGCAGCGTAGGACAACGAATCCTTGCCCACAGGCGCTCGACTGCCTCGCGATCGTAGCGATGGGGCGGCCACGCGCGCACGTAGTTGTCGAACTTCCACACGTAGGAGCCGTCTTCTTTACGCATCATGCCGTGGACGGTGAGATGCCGCGCCATGGCTTCGCTGAGGTGCGGGTTGGCTTCGTGCATGCGCTCGGCGGCTTCCTCGAGCGATGCGTAGCGCCGCGGCCGTCGCCTCGCGAGTGCCTGCATGGTGCCGATCCACTCGTCCATTCGTTCTTCCACGGGTCCGTCGATGACCAGCTCCGGGGGCGGGCCGAGACCTTCGATCGCGATCACCGCGCGCACGGTTTCTGGATAGATGCCGCTGTACTGAAGAACGATGGCACCGCCGAGCGAGTGGCCGAGCAGGGTGACGGGGGTTTCCCCTACGTGACGCAGCAATTGCGCCAGGTCGAGGATGTAGTCCGGCATCGAATACTGGCTGCCGACGGCCCACGCGGAGTCTCCATGGCCGCGTAGATCCGGCGCGATGACGTGGTACTCGCTGGCGAGCGGTCCGGCGACGAAGTCCCAGCTGCGCGCGTGATCACGGCCGCCGTGCACCAACACCAGCAGCGGCGCGCCTGCGTTGCCGTAATCGACGTAATGCAATCGCAGGCGCTGAGAAAAGAACGAATGGGACGTCGGTCCGAGCGCGTCTGGTGGTTGGCTCACGCCGACTCCGCGACTATTGCTTGAGAAGATTGCGTGCGATCACCATCCGTTGCACTTGCGAGGTCCCCTCGTAGATTTGAACGAGCTTGGCGTCGCGCATCAGTTTTTCGACGGGGTACTCCTTCATGTAGCCGTATCCACCGAAAATCTGGACGGCATCGGTAGCGATCTTCATCGCGCGATCGGCACCGAACGCTTTGGCGTAACTTGAGAGGATCGACGAGCCGCCGCCTTGGTCGATTTCCCATGCCGCCTTGTAGGCGAGCAGGCGCATTGCCTCGAGGTCGATCGCCATGTCGGCGAGCAGGAATTGGATTGCCTGGAAGTTCGCGATCGGCTGTCCGAACTGTTGGCGCTCGAGCGCGTACTGTTTGCATTCGTCGAGCGCCCGCTGGGCGATACCGATCGAGACGGCGACGATCTCCGGCCTGGTCCGATCGAAGGTCCGCATCGCGATTTTGAATCCTTCGCCCTCGGCTCCGACCAGGGCGCTCTTGGGAATGCGGCAGTCCTCAAAAACGATTTCCGCCGTGTCGGCGGCGCGCTGCCCCAGCTTGCCCCGCATTTTCGTCGCCGTGATTCCGGGCGTGTCGGCGTCGATGACGAAGCAGGAGATTCCACGGTGGCGCTCGGCTTTGTCCTTGGTGGCGAACACCGTCATCCAGTTGGCCACGCTTCCGTTGCTGATGAAGATCTTGCTTCCGTTCAGAACGTATTCGTCGCCAGCCTCGCGGTAACTCATCGAGAGACTCGCGGCGTCCGAACCGGAACCGGGTTCGGTCAATGCGTAAGCGGCGAAGACCCCATCGTTGATCAGTCGGCCAAGGTACTCTTTCTTCTGCTCTTCGTTGCCGGCCAGCAGCAGCGGCGTCATCGCCAGATCGTTGACAGCGATGATCGTCGCCATGCCGGAGCAACCGTAATTGATTTCCTCGAGCACGAGAATGGTATCGAGCACGCCGAGGCCAAGGCCGCCGTATTCTTGAGGCGCTTCGAAATTCATCAGCCCGACTTCCCAGGCTTTACGCATGATTTCGTGCGGGAATTCTTCCTTGTCGTCGTACTCGGCGGCGACCGGCATGATCTCGTTACGGGTAAAATCTCGCGCCGTGTTCTTTAGCTGCTGCTGCTCTTCTGAAAGCGTAAATCCCAGCATCGGTCCTTTTTCCTCCGCGATGTCCGTCGGCGTCAGTGTGCTTTTGCCGGCGAAGCCGACTCCCAATGACGCAGTGTGCCTGAGCCGATGGGTGCCAATTAATCGCAAAAGACCGGCCCTGTCCATTGGCGCGGCAGCGCTGCGTGACATGCCCCTGACCGGCAGCTATAGAACGCGTTCTACCGTCCGGCATGCCCCCCGGCTCGGGGCGCAGGGGAATGCCGGGACGGTCGGGACGTCAATAGAAGTGTGACAGGACAGCCCGCAAGGCTGCAGCTGCGGGCCGCCACTGGAGGTTCCTCATGCGTCGAGGCAAGCAAGGCTTGCAGGGTTCCATCGGCTTACTGACGACGGTCGTGCTGCTGTGCGGCGGCGCGGCGTTGGCCGAAGAGGTCAAGCCGGGGATGACGATCAGCCGCCAGAACGTGGAGTTGGTCAACGATTTGGTTTCCCCCGGTATTCGTTGGGCGGTCGAGAACGGGATGGACATGCACATCGTGCCGTACCGGAAGATCCCGGAGCCCGAGATCTATACTAAGGCCACGGAAAAATACGCTGCCCAGGTTTCGCTCGACGAGAAGAACGATATCGTCAACTGGGTGGCCGGCCGGCCGTTCCCGATCCTCGACATGAACGATCCCAAGGTTGCGGTAAAGCTGATGTACAACTTCGAGCGGACGCACTACTTTACCGACGACCTCAACGTGCATCTGCCGGACGCCGACACGGGATCTCTCGACATCGATTCGAAAGGCCGCAGGCGCTACAACGTCGAGCGGCACTTCATTGCGGATTGGTCACGGCGGCTACGTTTTCAGGGCCGGATGCGCCACGAGCCGATCCCCACGTTCGAAGAAAACAACGACGGTACGCTGACGAAAGCGGGGTTCTATCCGCTGATCGAGCCCTTCGACTTGAAGGGGGTGGGGACCATCAGCTATCGCTACCTCGATCCGTCCAAACAGGACGACACCTGGCTGTATACTCCGGTGATTCGCCGTGTGCGGCGTATGTCGAGCGCGCAGCGCAGTGATGCCTTGTTCGGCCAGGACATCGATCTAGACAGCTTCGGTGGCTACGCTGGACAGATTCCGTGGTTCGAGTGGAAACTGATCGGTGAAAAACCGATGCTCGGCTCGCTTCACGGCGAAAATCTCCCACCCAAAGTGTGCGAGAAGGACGGCGGCATGACCTACTGCGAGAACTGGGAAATACGCCCGGCGGTCTATGTCATCGAGGGCAAGCCGAAAGTCCCAAATTACGCTTACTCCAAACGCGTCATCTTTCTGGATAAGGAAACCCATTTCATTCTTTACTCGGACCTCTACGACCAAAACGGCGAGTTGTGGAAGGTGGTCACGCAGAACATCCGCACATCCAAGCAACCGAACCCGCGAATCGAATTCTCGTACCCCGAGGAGCGCATGTTCGTCTACGCTTTTACCGTGATCGACATGCAGCTGATGCACGGGACGCGTGCGGCGATCCCGGGGATGCAGTTTCCCAACGAGCCGGGCTGGTTCATCGATATCGGCTTTGATGATGAGCGTTCGGTGCCCGAGTCATGGTACTCGATTGTCGGCCTGATGGGCGGCGGCCGCTGAGGCGTTCTCGCGCGTCCACCACGCGGGCGGCGGCGATTTCGCGAGGCCGATGTGGTACAAGCGGCCGATGCTGGCCTGCCTGATCGAGGGGTCCGAGCTTCGGCTTGCGCGTGGCCGGCCGCGGCCGCAGGCCGCGGTC
>CAZJCO010000250.1:0-4560 GCA_964544375.1 uncultured Myxococcales bacterium | reverse complement strand
AAGCGCAGCAATGCGTGAAGCTAACCGGTACTAATCGGTCGTGAGGCTTGATCTTCGTTGTTGCTAGGCAACCTCGTATGCACGAAGCGCATTTGTCGGCTACCCAGTTGTTTGATTTGTCGCGCGCCCCGAGCGGGCGCGGCGACGCCACTTTCCGGTGGCTATGGCGGAGGGGTTCCACCCGTTCCCATCCCGAACACGGAAGTTAAGCCCTCCAGCGCCGATGGTACTACGCCTCGAAGCGTGGGAGAGTAGGACGCTGCCGGAATTTTTCGAGAAAGGCTCGAGGCCCTTACGGGTTTCGGGCCTTTTTCTATTTTTCCGATCAGGCGACGCCGGCTTGTCGGCGTCCAATGCGGGGGATAGGATTCGAGGCTCATCCGGCGTGGGGATGGGCGCCGCGCGGGAGGCGTGAACGCATGATGACCTGGAAGGAACGACTCGAGGGAGCGATCCCGGAGGCTCTCGGCCGCGAAATCGACCAGTACGAGGCGCAGCTCGAACTCAAGCGGCAGGGCAAGATCGACGACAAGCTATTCGCCGAAACGCGGCTGCGGCGGGGTACCTACGGACAGCGCTACGACAACGGCCAGCGCCACGACGGCGTTGCCACTCGCACGCTCGCGTTTCCCTGCGGAGAATTAACCAAGGGGCCGGAGACCGTCTGGGACGCGCCCGGCATGCAGCGGATCAAGATTCCGCTGGGGCGCCTGCGCCCGGATCAGATGGAAGCGCTGGCGGATCTGGCCGAGGAGTACTCGGACGGGATCGTGCACATCACGACGCGTCAGGACGTGCAACTCCACTACGTCCACATCGAGGACACGCCGTCGATCATGCGGCGACTGGCGGCCGTTGGCATCACCACCCGGGAAGCCTGCGGCAACACCGTGCGCAACGTGACCGCCTGTCCGATCGCCGGCGTCTGCCGCGACGAGACGTTCGACGTGACGCCGTACGCGCACGCGGCCGCCTACTTCATGCTCGGACATCCCGATGCGCAGGACTTCGGCCGCAAGTTCAAGATCGCCTTTTCCGGTTGCGCCGAGCACGCCTGCGCCTTGGTCGCGATGCACGATCTCGGTTTCATCGCACGCGAACGCGACGAAAACGGAAAGCCGCGGCGTGGCTTCGACGTGTATGTTGGCGGCGGCCTCGGCACCGTGCCTTATCAGGCCAAGCGAATCTACGATTTCGTGCCGGCCGAAGAAATTCTTCCGCTCACGCAAGCCGCGGTGCGCGTGTTTGCGCGCCTCGGGGAGAAACGCAATCGTGCGCGCGCGCGGCTGAAATTCTTGATTGCCAAGCTTGGACTCGATGAGTTCAAGCGCTTGGTCGAAGAAGAACGCGACATTCTTCCGGCCGACGAGCGCTGGACTTCCTACGTGAGCGAGGCAGCGAGCTTCGCCGAGACGCCCTTGAAACCGGGGTCTCCCCTGACCGACGCTGCGCGAACCGATGCCGGCTTTGTGGCGTGGCGAAGGAGCAACGCCAAGCCGCAAAGCCAGAGCGGTTACGCGGTGGTGACGGTGATGCTGCCCCTGGGGGACCTTTCGGCCTGGCAGACCCGGCGCCTGGCCGACATCGCGCGTCGCTACGTCGGCGACAACCTGCGGACCACCGTCGAGCAAAACATCGTGCTGCGTTGGGTTGCCGAGTCCGACCTGCCAAGCCTCTACGAAGATCTGCTGGCGGTGGGGCTGGCGCAGGGTGGAGCGGAGACGATCGCCGACGTGACCGCCTGCCCGGGTACCGATACCTGCAAGCTGGGCATTGCCTCCTCGCGCGGGCTCGCCGGGGAGCTGCGCCGGCGCTTGGTCGGACGTCTCGGAACGATGGACCCGGCCGTCGAGTCGTTGCACATCAAGACCAGCGGCTGTTTCAATTCCTGCGGCCAACACCACATCTGCGACCTCGGCTTCTACGGTGTGAGCCGCAACATCGGCGGCACCACCGTGCCGCACTTTCAGGTCGTTTTGGGCGGCATGTGGCAGGAAAACGCCGGAGCTTACGGCCTGGCGATTGGTGCGATTCCTTCCAAGCGCGTGCCGGACTTCGTCGATCGGATGGCCGAGCAGTTTGTCGCCGAGCGCCGAGGCGACGAGCGCTTTCAGGATTTCATTCGGCGGGTTGGCAAGAAAGGGTTGCGCTCGATCGTAGGCGAGTTCGCGCCGGTGCCGGCCTACGAGGAGGATCGCTCTTACTATTCCGACTGGCGCGATCCGCGCGAGTTTACGATCAGTGACCTCGGCGTCGGCGAATGCGCGGGCGAGGTCGTCGATCGTATCGATTTCGATATGCAGGCGGCGGAAACGCTGGCCTTCGAAGCGCAGATCCAACTCGACGAAGGCAACGCCGAAGCGGCCGATACCGCCGCATATCGTGCGATGCTCGAAGCGGCACGCGGTCTGGTACGGCTCGAATTCATGGACGTTGCCGACGACGCCGACACGATCGTCTCGGAGTTCGAGAAGCGCTACTGCCGGACGGGTGTCTTCCACGACAAGTACGCCGGAGCGAAGTTCGCGAACTACCTGCTGAATCGACACCGCGATCGCGAGCGGCGTTACTCGATCGAGGCCGCGCACCACCTGGTCGAAGAAGCCCAGTTGTTCATCGAGGCGGCCCACGCCTGCCACGCTCGCGTACTCGCGGTGCAAGCGGCCGCAGCAGAGGCCGGCCAGCCGGGGGGAGGCAGCTAAGTGGAGCTTCAACGGATTGGCGCAAAGTTGTTTTGCGACGCAGCGCCGGCACTGGACTTGGCCGACTACATCCCGATCTTCCACCGCTGGTTGCAGGCGCAGACCGTCCCCGGCGTCGCCGTCGACGTTGCCGACTACAGCCACGTGCCCTCGGGTCCGGGCATCCTGCTGGTCGCCCACGAGGGTAACCTGGCGGTCGATGAGGCCGGCGGTCGCCGCGGGTTGCTCTACTACCGCAAGCAAGCGGTTGCCGGCGAGCTAGAGCAGCGTCTGTGTTCGCTCGTCGAGCACCTAGCGAGCATGGCCCTGCGCCTGCACGGGGAACCCGAGCTCTCGGGTCGCGAGCGCTTTTCGGCGACGGCGATCGAAATCTTCTCGAACGATCGTCTGCTGGCACCGAACACGGCGGAGGGCAGGGCGCTGCTCGAGCCGGCCCTCGATCGGCTCGGCGGCCGGCTCTATGGGGAGGGCAGCTTCCGGCTGTTCGCGGGCGACGACGATGCGCGCGAGCGTCTGCGCTTCGCGCTCGAGGCCAACGCCGAACTCACGATGGAAGAGCTCGTTCGCCGGGCTGCCGGCTGAGGCCAGAGCGGCCGCGGGAGGGCGGGGCGAGCGGTGGGACCGCTAGAAGGCGTCAAGATCATCGAACTGGCCGGGATCGGGCCGGTCCCGTACGCGGGCCTGCTATTGTCGGATCTCGGCGCCGACATCGTCCGCGTCGATCGCATCGACGACGGACCGTTCGGGGCTTGGTCGGATCCGCGCTACGACGTGTTGGCGCGCGGCCGCCGTTCGATCCGCCTCGATCTGAAAAAGCCCGAAGGCCTCGAGATCGCGCTACGGTTGATGGAAGGCGCGGACGCCTCGATCGAAGGCTGGCGCCCTGGCGTGGCCGAGCGACTCGGCATTGGCCCCGAGATCTGCCTCGAGCGCAACCCGCGTTTGGTCTACGGCCGCATGACCGGCTGGGGACAGGACGGTCGCTTGGCCCAAGCCGCCGGCCACGACATTAATTACATTGCATTGACCGGGGCGCTGCACGCTATCGGTAAGCCCGGCGAGCCGCCGACCGTTCCGCTCAATCTGGTCGGAGATTTTGGCGGGGGAGCGCTGTTCCTGGCGCTCGGAGTCGTCAGCGCCCTGCTCGAAGCCTCACGCAGCGGACGCGGGCAGGTGGTCGACGCCGCCATGGTCGACGGCGCGGCGTCGTTGATGACGGTGTTTTACGGAGCGCTCGCGGCCGGCTTCTGGCGCGACGAGCGCGGCGCGAACATGCTCGACGGCGCCGCTCCGTTTTATGGAGTCTATGAGACGAAAGACGGCCGTTACGTGGCGCTCGGCGCGATCGAACCGCAGTTCTACGCCGAACTCCTCGAGCGCCTCGGCCTCAGCAACGAAGACTTGCCCGGCCAGCTCGACATGGCCGGGTGGCCGCGGCTGCGCGCGCGCTTGGCCGAGCTGTTTCGCACGAAGACGCGCGAGCAGTGGTGCAAAATCCTCGAGGGCAGCGACGCCTGCTTTGCGCCGGTGCTGGGCCTGACGGAAGCGCCCGCTCACCCCCACATGCGCGAGCGTGCAGCCTTCGTCGAACTCGACGGTGTCGAGCAGCCGGCGCCGGTGCCGCGTTTCAGCCGCAGCCGCTGCCGGATTCCCCGCGGGCCGCGGCGTGCGGGGAGCGATACGGTCGAAATCCTCTCGCAGCTGGGGGTTGGTCGCCAGGAGACAGCGCGTCTTGCGCGCGAGCGGGTGGTCGCGGGGCCGGACGGGCCGGGCGACCTTTGCGATTGACAGGCGTCTTACGACAGAGGTGGACCCCATATTTCGGACAGCATGATAAGGTGGCTCCCGTCCTGATGAT
>CAZJCO010000249.1:0-4563 GCA_964544375.1 uncultured Myxococcales bacterium | reverse complement strand
CCTGTGCCAGGCGGCTGCTCTCTGCGCAGGCGGCGGTCCGGGGGGCGGAGCCGGCGGTGTCGGTCGCACCGGGGTTCTCACCGCTCCACCGCCCTTCTTGATATCGAGTTCGAGCAAGAAGCGCTGGCCGCCGCTGCCGAGTAATGTTACCCGATCCGAGAGGATTTCGCCTACCCGATAGTCGCCGACGTTTTCTCCCACGCGTAGAGTCATCTGCCGGTTCCCGCTGCTGCTGTCGGTCACGATCGCCATCGGCTCCCCCTCGCGGACGAAAACGCCACTGAGCGAGACGTTCGTCGGCGGCGGCAAGGGGGCGCTCTCGGCGACGCCCGTGTCCTCCGGCGGCTTCTGCCCGCGCTCGGTCTCAAAGAGGTTGCCGGCGAGAATACCGCCGATCGCCGCACCGCTCGGCGTCGGCCGCTTGACCGGCGGTGCGACCGGCTCGGCTTTACCACCTTGCACCGTCTGCGGAAACGCCGGCGGCTCGACCTGCATGACCTGCGCGATTCGCCAAACCAGGGCAACGGCCAGTACGCAGAGCACCGCCGAGACGAGTTGCAGCAAACGCTTCACGAAGTCTCCCGCGCCGCACGCATGAAAGTCTTTACTTCGATGGTCACCGTGAGCGGGGCTGTTTGCGTCGGCGGACGCGGAAGCCGCGACGTCACCGGACGGCGGCTCGCACCGAGCTTGCGGTGGATCTCGAGTAGCGTCACGGCAAGATCCGTGTCGCCGGTCTCGACCGAAGTCAGCAAAGTCGTGACGCCTTCGAGCGTTCCACTCAGCGTCAAGCGAACCCCGACGCGCCGGAAGGCCCCGACCTCCTCTTGCTTGAGAATCTGGGAACTGAGGACGTTGAGCCCAGTATCGCTGGCCATCGTACCCAGCATGCCCTGGAGTTCGGCGCCCACCTGGGTCGGAGAATCTCCCGGGATCAGTCGCTGTTGATCTGCCGTGAATCGTGCTTCGAGCTCTTTTTTTTGGCTCGCAACCGAATCCTTCCGCGCTAGGATCTTTTGATAACTTCGGACCTTCTGCACATCCATCCAGCGCTCGTCTTCGCCACCAGCCGAAAGCGCGCCAAAAGGACGGATCGGCGCGTAGCGGACAAGCACGACCACCGCGATAACCGCCGCGGCGATGATCAACACGCGCTCCCGCGACGAGAGGACGGTCCAGCGCTCGCGCAACGTCACCGTTCCAACTCCATGCGCAGGGAGAAGCGCTCTTGATCCTGCAAGTATTTTGTCGTGGGCGAGGTAAACTCGACGTTCTTGAACAGCGGCGATCGTTCGAGGACGGAGATCAGCTCCGAGGCGCTACGAGCGATGCCGTCCACTTCGAGGCGGTCTCCCTTGTAGCGGAAAGTGGTCAGGTACGCGGTGCGCGGGACCGCCGATGTCATCGCTTCGAGGTAAGCGAGGACACTGACCCTGCGATGCGCTTCGAGTGGTTCGACGTCGGCCAGCAGGGCCCGGGACTTCTCTTCTTCGGATTGGACCGACGCGACCTGCGGACTGAGCCGCTCGAGCTCGGAGGCCAGCGCACCGCCGATGCTCAGATTCTTGATCCCGATCGTGATCGCGAGAACCGCCGACAGGACGACGACGGCGGCCGCCAGTCCCAGTTCGCGCAGGCCGACGCCTTCTTCGGCTTTCGCCAACTCGGCCGGCAACAGGTTGAGCCCGCTGCGGGATTCTCCGATCTGCGCCAGTGCGGCACCCACGGCCGCCGCCTGCAGCCAGCCCGGCCGACTGGCCGCGGGAAGAAACCCTTCTGGCGCAATCGATGCCAGACTCACCTCTTCCTCGGCGTCCGGATCATCGACGATCAACACCGCATCGCCTTCCGTCAAATCGGGTGCCAAGGTCTCGATCTCGCGAGTCAGCCTGTCGCTGCGCGCTTCCCGGCGAGAATTGAAATGCACCGACGACACCAAACGTCCGCCGGTACAGAGCGTCATCCGCTCACGATCGCCGTCACGAAAGAAAATACCCGCGGTGCCAGAGTCTTCGCCGGCGGCAAACCCGTAGTAGTCGCTCAGAGCGGCCGCAGTGACCGTGACCGAATTGGGAGCGCAGCCAACGGCCAGGAGTTCGTCGCGCGCGGCGATGACCTGCTGCCTTGCAGCGGCCACCACCGCAACGGCAATGCGTTCGCCGGAACGGCCAAGCGGTCGCCAGGCATGTGCGCAGAACACCTGGTCCGCGGCGATCGGGATCACGCGATCGAACTCGTAAAGAACCACGCGATCAAGGTTCTCAACCGCGGTCGACGGCAGTTGCATATGACCGAGCAGGCCGTCGCTCGGCCCTAAGGCCAGAGCGATGCGCGCTTCTTCTGCGCCATGTTCGGCAACAAACTCGCGCACCATCTCGGCGACCACCGGCCAACGCCCCTCTTGCGGCACTTCCAGAGGGCGCTCCTCGAGAGCGCGCACGGATACCGAGTTGAAACGCTTTCCGACCAAAGCCATGGCCATTGCGCCATGGCCGATCGCAATGCCGACAGCGTCGGCAAAGTCGGCCTTGCTCAGGCTGTTCCAGATTCGCTTCGGGTCCACGCCTACGATCCGTCGCTGGAAAACATCGCATCATACCACCGGAGGGTCCGGAAACCATCCCGGGAGAAATTGATGACCGCGGCGAGATGCGCCAGCACTTCGCCATCGCCGTCGCGGACGCGGGATTCGACCGTCGCCGACCCCAGGAAAGGGCGCGTCGTCCTAGTACCACCGATGCCCAAACGCTTGGGACTGTCGGGAATACAATCGGACAATGCGGGAGCGGCCAAGACGCCATCATCGGGCGCGCCGAAGCTGTCTTCCTCGTCCGGCGGTGGCCCGCACAGAGCGTATCGGACCTCGTCGGAGACGGCCGGCTCGAGTAACCGGCCACGACGGCTGAAGACGGTGAAAATGTCTCGTAGGCCGGGAACCTCATCGTGGCCGTAAAACATCTCCCGCGTTACCCCGCGAACCAGTAGGAGTTCCTCGAGAGAATCGAACGGGCCGTCTTTCGAATGGTACGGACGCTGCAGAGATTCGTAATACTGATCCTCCGCGCCGAACTCTTCGTGCAGGTCATTCTCGTCGCGCCAGTCGGAAATCGAATCGGCGACGATCTGCGCAGTCTCGACTTCGTATCCCAGGTTCAGCATGATCTGTTTGAGAAACACCGAATCAACGACGCTCGTGGCATTGATCGGAATCTTGCCGTTCTCTGCAGTTGCCCGTAGTTCGACCTCGACGGGAGCCGCGTCTCGCTGCGGCACCATGGGAAATCGAATCCACTGCCCTCGCCCTTCAAGCAACGAGAGGATGGGGGCAAGGCTCTGCTCCTCATCCTCCTCGCTCTGCGACTCGGTGCTGTCGGCGCTGCTCTCGTCACCATCCTCGGCGTCCTCGGCCGGTTCGCCATCGTCGTCCTCTCCGGCGATGTCTTCGTCCAATTCTCCATTATAAGAGACAACCGCAAGGATTGCTTCGTTCAAACCGGCAATTGCCTGGTATTGCGCTGTGGTAGACTGTTTGAGGTACTGCGTGCTCTGCGCCTCCTGTCGCATCGCGCGGGCAAATTCGCCGGCCAACGCCACCAGCACGGCCATCGTCCACAGCACCAAGACGAGCGCAACACCAGCCTGACGGTAATCGTCGCGCGTGACTGCCGAGCGGCTCATGGCTGTCCCGGTCTACGACTGAAATCGTCTTCCCCGGAAATCTCGTTGAAGACGGCGGCAAAAATCGGAACTTCCTGTTCCCACGACGGTCCGTCGGCAACTTTCGGCTCGACGCGAATACGCACGACGGCCGGAAGCTGGTCGGTCTCCGACGCGCTCCACTGCTCCTCCCAAGATTCGGAATCGAAATCCGAACGACGATAGGAAAACTCGACACGCCTGACGTCGTACAGCAAGGTCGTCTGCAACACCTCGCGCTCGAAGGCGAGGTCGTCGGTATCCTCGGCAAGAACCAGGTAGTAGGGCCGCTCGGTCATCCGTAACTGGTCGTCGTCGAGCCAGTACTCGACGACGGCCAGTCCCGATGCGTCGGGCGCCTGAGGCTGCGCACTAACGAAGACGATTCGATCCGGCTCACCTTCGAAAAAAGGCTGCAACTTACCGTCTTCATCCGGCGCGTGGAGCGCTACCGCCGAATGGAGTTGCCGCACGACGAGCCCACTGGCCAATCGCATTCTTCGTGCCTGTTCGGTGCGGCGCTCGGCCGCCGAGGCGGCTCGAGCGCCGACCGCGACAACGCCGTAGAGCGCCAACGAGAGCATCGCCAGAACAGTGGTCGCGATCACCAGTTCGACCAGCGTAAACCCTGCCTGACGGTGCGGTCGTGCCATCAGAACAGCTCCATGATGCGCACGCTGCTGAGGCTCACGCGGTGCGCCTGGCCGGGGTCGCCCCACTCGACGCGCACCCGTACCCGCTTGAGTTCGTAGGAGTCCGACACGTTCTCACGGCTCTCGGCATTGTCGGGCGCGCCCAGCCTCGGCTCGCAAGGCTCTCTTTTCACCTGCCAGCGGCAATCGTGTGTCGCATATACACGCCGTCGGT
>CAZJCO010000248.1:0-4593 GCA_964544375.1 uncultured Myxococcales bacterium | reverse complement strand
GAAACATCGTCATCGCGCCGGCACTGCGGCTGGCGGGACCGGTCGGGGCGGGCGCACTTCCAGGCCAGGCCGAACTGGCGGCCACCGCACCTGTCGCCCCGCTCCACAAAGCCCCGGACACACAACACGACGCCACTGCGCGCTGAGCAGAGGCGCGGCGGCCGTACGGCCCGGCTTAGAGCAACGGTACTCCGTGCTCGAACTCTCGGTCCGCGGGGAAGACAATCGGGCGAGAGAGGCGACAGGCAATCCGTCTTTCCGCCTTACACTTTGCATAATTCATGCCTTATGTTGCCGCACCGTGGCAAGAACATCCCCCTAAGCCGACGACTCGGCGAATTTCCTTGCGCATCGCCGCACGCGACGAAGATTCCGAGGACCGGGAGGGCGCGCGGCCGGGAGTTCTTTTGCCGAACGTTCGGCAAGGCACGCCGGCAACTCGGCACGCTGAACGGCACAGCCAAGCCGGCGCGAGCCACGATGGGCGTACCGCCGTCCCTCGGCTACACTTTGCGGCGAGCGGAGGTAGCCGACCCGATGACGAACGACGAGATCGCCAAGCGCTTGGCCGAGGGATCCTTGTGGGAAGAGTTTTGCGACACGCTCAAGAGCGCCGGCGAGGTCGTCCTGCGTGATAAGTCGCCCCGCGCGGCTTTCGATCGGGCCGAGGGCTACCGCTATCTCACCCGGCTAACGCGCCTGGCGCTCGAGAAGTTCGTCGAGCACAACGACCCGCTCACGCCGAGGTTTTACCGCCTCAGCCACGAGACGGCCAAAATCGGCTGCGACAACCCCGACAGCTTCTACCAGAACTGCGCCATCAGCGGCGCCCACGACTACCGCCTCTGGGGCAACCGCGGCAGCGTCTCCTACTTGGGCCTGGGAACCTACTACGGTCACTACGGATCGAGCGCGCGCTCGGGCTGCAGCGGCTACTTGGAAGCCGCCGACTTGGACATCGCAGCCGACGGAAGTTTCGAAGTCGTTCTCAGTTGCAAGCAACAGCCGGGCAACTGGCTGCCGATGGAGCCCGACACCTCGATGCTCATCGTGCGGCAGAACTTTCTCGACCACGCAACCGAGCAGCCCGCCCGGTTGCAAATCGAACGTATCGGCTGCGACGGTCCGCCCGCTCCCCTCGACCCCTCGCGCTTCGCCGACGATCTCGTCGACGCCGCCAATTTCGTGCGTGGCACCGCCAATTTGTTTGGCGATTGGGCCGAAGGATTTGCCGAGCGGCCAAACGAGCTACTGGCGATGGACCCTAACATCACCGGCGGCGCGCACGGCGACCCCAACATCTTTTTCTACATGGGCTATTGGCGGCTGGCAGCCGACGAGGCGCTGCTAATCGAGGCGACGCCTCCCGACTGCGAGTATTGGAACTTCCAGCTAAACAACTACTGGATGGAGTCGCTCGACTACCGCTACCACCAGATCCACTTCAACAAACACACGACCCGCTATGCCGAAGACGGCTCGTTCCGGCTCGTGGTCGCGCATCGCGATCCCGGCTCGCCCAACTGGGTCGACACGGCCGGCCACAGCTGCGGCACGATGGGACTGCGCTGGGTCAAAGCCGATGCGCATCCGCAGCCGCGCTGCAAGGTGGTCCGGCTGTAGACCCTCGCCTGCCCCGGGCGCGCGAAGCGGCCGGCATCTCAGGCTTTGGCGATGTCTACCCGAGAATCGCGGTCCACCTGATTGGGCTCGTAGTGCCCGTAGCTGTGGTGGAGTTGCCCGTAATCGCCGACGAGCTGCGTCGGTTTGATCGGACTGGCGCAGAGGTATTGGTGGCTCGCCTGTCCTTCGAACTGATAAGGCTCCCAGGCGTGGAACACGTGCAGCTGGTGGGGCTGGATCGTCCCGGTCGGCTTTGCCCGCGCAACGAAACTCCCCAGGTCGTTGTACACGCGCACGCGGTCGTGGTCGCCAATGCCGCGCTCGCGTGCGTCGCGATCGTTGATGAAGAGCACCGGTTCACCGCGCTGCAGGTGCAGCATCAAGCTGTGGTCGCGCCAGACCGCGTGAATGCTCCAGCGGGTGTGCCCACCGGTCATCGTAAAGGGATGATCCCCTCCCGGTTTGGGCGCGCGCTTGTAGGTCGGCAGTTCTTCTTTCAGCTCGAGGAACCACGGATGATCGATGTAGAACTGCTGGCGGCCGGTCAGCGTCGGGTACGGCTGTTTGTTCTCCACGTTGTGACGTAGCGGAGCGATCGGCTCGTCCTTCTTATAGTCTACGTGCAGGCCGCTGCCTTCTTGCGGGCCGAGACCGCTCAAGCGCACCGCGCCGCCCGAGGCGCGCAAGTCTTCGATCGAAATGCCGCGCGTTGCGGCCGAAACTTTGAGGATGAATTCGAAGACTTTCTCTTCGGCGGTCGGACCGAAACGGCCGCCGTCCGTGTAGCGATCGCCGAGATCGACAAGCGAGCAGCGGTCACCGCGAAACCCCCGCACCGACTCGAGCCCGCGCTCGCGAGCGGCCTTCTCGACGTGCGCGGCAAGCAACGCGAAAATCTCCCACTCGGGTTTCGACTCGCCCAGCGGAGGAACCGCGCGGTCGGCCATCGTCAGATAGGGAGTGAACGAAGGGATGTACTTGATACCGATTTTTTCGTACCAGCCGGCGGCCGGAAGCAGGATGTCGGCATGGCGCGAGGTCTCGCTCATGCGCATCGTCACGTCGACCACCAGTCGCGCGCGCCGAAACAGGCCGTCGCGCAGGCGGTCGCCCATACGCGAGCTGCGCAAGACGTTGCCGAAGGCCGACACGATCACGTCGGGCGGACTTCCCGGCGGCGCACCGATGGGGAAGTGGCCTTTGCCGAGGGCTTCGTCGAGGTAATCCGACGCCGGACGCGGCAAGCCGGGGTCTTGGTTCCGCGCTGCGGTCTGCTCTTTTGAGAGTTCGCCGTGAACCGCGTGGAACAAGGTCCCCGACACGAACATCGTCATGAAGCGGTCGCGCACTTCTTTTGGACGGAGGAAGGACTGCACGCCGGTCCAGATCAGATGGGGAATGTCGAGTTTGTCCTGCATCGCGACGAGCGCCATGCCGTCGAGTGCGACAAAGGTAATCGAGCGCCAACCGCCGCCGGGTTTGCCGAGATTGCCGGTGAGCGATGCCAGCAGAATCTGGGCTCGCTGGATGAGATCGGAATGGTAGTTCTTGCACGTGCCGAATTGCGCGAGAATCAGCGCGGCGCGGGCGGCGGCGAACTCGCGGGCGAAGCGGCGGATCGAGGAGGCCGACCACCCGGTTTCCTTGGCCGCCCACGCCGGCGTTTGCGCCGACAGGCGCTCTCGTAAGACGGCAAAGGCCGGGCGCACCGTAATCCGCTCGCCGGAAACAAGCGTTACGTCGAGGCTGCCTTCGAGCGCCGGGCGCGTGCCGTCGGGCCAGCGCAGCGTGTCGTCTTGCGGGCTCCCTTCGGTCCCGGGCGCCCACAGAACGGTGCCTTCGACTTCGTCGAGCGCAGAAAAGACGGTTTCACTACCGTTATGAACGAGGTCGGACTCACGCAAGAATCGTCCGTTGTCTTCGCGGATCAGCAGCGTCAGATCCGTCTGCTCGCGAATATAATCGGCGTCGTAGAGCTTTTCCTCGAGCACCACATGGCAGGCCGCCAGCGCAAGCGCCGCGTCGCTACCCGGCCGCACGCCCAGCCAAAGGTCGCTGTGGATCGCGCTTTGGTTGTAATCGGGCGTGATCGTCACGACGCTCGCACCGCGGTAACGCGCTTCGTTCAGGAAGTGCGCGTCGGGAATGCGCGTCGCGGTCGGGTTGAAGGCCCACAGCACGAGATAGTCCGAACGGAACCAGTCGTCGGAGCTGCCGCCGGTGCGCGCCTCGCCCAGGGTGATCGTGCTACCGACGGGAAGATCTCCTACCATCGCATTCACGTCGAGGATCGGGGCACCGATTTGGCGGAAGAAACGCAGCGCCGAACTCATCGTCGGGCCGAAGCCGAGATGGCCGCCGAGTTCGGCAATCACTGCTTCGCCGCCGCGCTCGGCCAACGCCTCGACCGTGTCCGCGGCAACCGCGTCGAGCGCCTCGTCCCACGAGATGCGCTTCCACTGGCCCGAGCCGCGCGGGCCGACCCGACGTAGCGGATGCGTAACCCGCGATGGGGCCAAACTGAGGTCACTGTAGGTCGCGCCTTTTTGGCAGCCACGCGGGTTGAAATCGGGGACTTCGGCGTTGGTCGCCTGGTAAGGTGCCGACTGCTCCTCGCGCCAGACGATGTCGTCGCGCACGTAGAGGTTCCAGGCGCAGGCGGAAACACAGTTGGCGCAGGTATGCGTGCCGCGCGCCACGCGGTCCCACTTCCAATGGTCGCGATAGACGTCGCGCCAGTCGCCATAAGGCGGCGTTGCCGCCGAGCCGCCGTCCGCGGTGCCGGCATCCCCCGCGGCGACGCCGGAAGAGACCGCGCCGTTTGCGGGCGTGCGGCTCGCGCGGAGTTTGTACAGGCCAAGCGCGACGACGGCTACGCCGGCGGTCGTCGCGGCGAGAAAGGTTCGGCGTTTGATACCGCGCCTTGCCCCGGCTGAGCCGGGTGCCCGAGGTGACGACTTGTCCTGCTGA
>CAZJCO010000247.1:0-4618 GCA_964544375.1 uncultured Myxococcales bacterium | reverse complement strand
TCTCACGACGCTGGCCGAAGGCGACGCCATGGTTTTCCATCTCTTCGCGGTTCCAGCCGTAGCCGATGCCGAAGACGAAGCGTCCTTTCGAAATGCGGTCGAGCGTTGCTACCGCTTTCGCGGTTACGATTGGGTCGCGCTGAGCGACCAGGCAGATGCCGGTTCCCAGAAGAAGACGCTCGGTCACGCTGGCCGCTGCCGCCAGCGCCACGAAGGGATCGAGCGTGTGCTTGTACTCCTCTGCCAGTTCGCTCTCGCCCGTCGGCGGAGGCGTTTTTCGCGACGTCGGAATGTGGGTGTGCTCAGGAATATAGAAGGAAGCGAAGCCGCGTTCTTCGGCCGCCCGCGCCAGTGTTACCGGGTCAACCGAATCGTCGGTCGCGAACATTGTGATGCCGAGTTTCATCTTCCCTTGGCTCAGATGCGTCGCGGGCGTCCTTGCCAGTACGGCTCGCGCAGTACTCGCGTAAGGATCTTACCGCTCGGCTGCCTCGGTAGTTCTCGCGTAAAGTCGATCGAGCGTGGCACTTTGTAGCCGGCTAGCCGCGTTCGTGCGAAGTCTAGGATTTCGAGAGCAAGACTGTCACACGACGCGGCGCCGTCGCACAACTCGATTGCCGCTTTGACGGACTCGCCCCATTCGTCGTCGGGAATGCCGAAAACGCAGACATCGGCGACCGCCGGATGCTCCTGCAGCACGGCCTCGATCTCGGCTGGGTAGATATTGACGCCGCCGGAAATGATCATGTTCGAACGCCGGTCGGTCAGATAGACGTAGCCTTCGGTGTCGACCCATCCCATGTCTCCGGTCGTAAAGGATCCGTCTGCCAGGTATGCGGCGGCGGTCTTAGCGGCGTCCGTGTGGTACTCGAAAGGTCGGTCGAGGCGCTTGTGCCGGCAGTAGAGCGTGCCGATCTCCCCGCTCGGGAGCCTCTCGCCGGTTTCGTCCGTGGCAAACACTTCGAAGGCGTCGGTTGCCCGTCCGACCGTTCCCGGGTGGACGAGCCAGTCTGCCGAGTCCACGAGGGTGCAGTAGCCGCCTTCCGTCGCTCCCCAATACTCCACGAAGATCGGTCCCCACCAGTCGATCATCTGCCGTTTGACCGACTCGGAAACGGGCGCCGCGCCATGCAGGACCAGTTCGAGCGACGACCCGTCAAAGCGCCGGCGTTGGTCTTGCGGCAAGCGCAGCAGCCGGACGAACATCGTTGGTACCAAATGCGTATGACGCACGCGCTGCCGGTCGATCAGTTCGAGGCAAAGTTGTTCGTCCCATCGCGGCATGATCACCATCGGCGCGCCGGCGACCAGATCGTAGATTGCGAACAACAAGGGCGCGGCATGATACAGCGGGCCGGTAATCAAGTGAGGACCGGCGCCATCGAGTCCGAGCGCGGCGCCGGCCTGGCGCATGCGCTCGAGCGATGCACCGACGCTGGCCGGCAGCGCACGCATCACGCCCTTGGGCCGACCGGTGGTGCCGCTGGTGTAGATCATCGTAGCGCCCGGCCGGCCTTCGATCGGCAGCGCCTGGTCGGACTGCCGCGCGAGCGCTTGCTCGATCTGCGCGCCGCAGACGATCACGCGCGCGCCGCCGCTCGCGCGAACGGCAAGTTCGGCATGTTCGTCGTCGGCGAACACCACGCGCGCGCCCGAGTTGGAGACGACGTACGCGATTTCCTCAGCGGCCGAATGACGGTTGATCGGTGTAATCCAAATCCCCGCTTCGATCGCCGCCAGAACCAGCTCGACGTATTCGACGCGGTTGCCCATGAGAATGGCCGCGTGTTCGCCGCAGGCTAAGCCCAGTTCGTCACGCAGCAGACGAGCCCCGCGGCTCGAGCGTTCGGAGAGTTCGCGCCAGCTTCGCCGGCGGTTCAAATCATCGATGGCGGTTTCGTCGGGATGCTCTTTGGCCCGCGGGAGAAGCATTTGGCTAGGTCCGTGATCGCCACGCCTCGGGCCGCGGCCTGGAACGTCGGGCCGGTACCATGAGGGCGCTCGCTAGTGTATCGTCGCGCGTTGCGCCAGTAAACCAGGCGCTGAGGGAGAACTCGATGGAACTGAGAAACGTTGTATTGGTGGATGGTGTGCGTTCGGCTTTTGCACGCGGCGCGCGCGGCAAACTCGTCGCGACCCGACTCGACGACGCGGCGGCGATCGTCCTGCGGGCCTTGCTCGACCGCAATCCCAAGGTTCCCGAGTCGGCGATCGACGACGTTGGCCTTGGTAACGTGGCCGGGCGCACGGAGTTCAGCTACATCGGGACGGTCGAACGTTTGGCCGGCTTGCCGCTCGAAGTCTGCTCGTTTTCTTCCAACCGGCAATGCGGCTCGAGCATGGAAACGATGCACCGCCTTTCGCTCGGCATCATGGCCGGTCACATCGACTGCGGCATCGCGCTCGGCATTGAACGCATGGCGCGCGCGATCGGCGGCGGCTTCGGCAGCAATCGGCTTACCTGTCCGAACCCCCGCATTGCCGAACTCAGCGAGGTTCAGCGCGCGATGGCGCCGGACCACGACGAGTACTTCTCGGTACCGTTTCCCGATTACATCCTGGCAACGCCCTGGATCCAGCCGATGCCGCAAACGGCTCAGAACGTTGCCGAGGTTTACGACTTGAAGCGTGCCGATCTCGACGCCTACGCGGCCGAGGCGCATCGCAAGACGCACGACGCCTATGAGCGCGGTATCTACGAGGACGAGATCGTTCCGCTGGAGGTTGAAGAACCGGTGTTCGACGACGAAGGCAAGTGGGTCGAGTCCGAACGTGGCCCCAAGAGCGTGTTCGATCGCGACGAGTGCATTCGCCTAGGCACGACCGTCGAGAAGCTTGCCTCTTTGCCTCCGCTACGCGGCGTGCTGAGTTACTGTGACAAGGAAATCGTGATCACCGCAGGCAACTCCTGCCCTACGAACGACGGTATTTCGGCGGCCATGGTCATGGCCGAGGAAAAGGCGCTTGCCCTGGGTCTGGAGCCGCTGGCGCGCATCGTCGGCATGGCCGTCGGCGGCGTCAAACCGCAACTGATGGGCCTGGGGCCGGTGGTTTCGTCGAAGAAAGCGATCGCCCAAGCGGGAATCCGCGCCGAGCAGATCGACCGCGTCGAGTTCAACGAGGCGTTCGCTGCGCAGGTGCTTCCCTCTCTGTCGGAGCTGGGAATTGCGGCCGGCAAGGTCAATGTGAACGGGGGTTCGCTGGCCATCGGTCACCCGCTCGGCGCCACTGGTGCGCGCTTGGTGCTGACCGTCGCCAAAGAGCTCCGGCGCAGCGGGGGGCGCTATGGGCTGGCCACGCAGTGTATCGGCGCCGGCATGGGAATCTCGACGGTGATCGAGCGGCTCGACTGAGCGACCCGCAGGAGCGAACATGGTGCATAGATCTGAACTGGACTATGGCTAATCTGAAATGTAAGTAGAATTAATTGTCAATAGCTCATGACTTCCCCGATCATGTCGCCGTACAACGCGACGCAGGCGCAAGCGTTGCGCGGTGCCTTGGGGGGTTATGATCGGGCACTCGCTTTCCGTGCGGGTTTTCAACCGTATTCACGCCGCAGTTCTTGTGGCGGCCGCTGCTGTTTTTCTTTTCGCTTTTCTCGTTTGGCCGGCCGTTGGGGCAGACGCTCCGCTTCGGCGGGGAAGAACCGTGGTCGACATCGCGGCGGATGGATATAGGCACCGCGGCCAAGTTCTCGATGCCGGCAGTGGAGGCTATCTCCGTGTTTACGACGTCTTCGGTACGAACCCGGGATTGCTGAACGTGTCGTGTGATGCGCTGCCCGTCTCCGGTGGACGGGCAGTCGTCGCGAACTATGGAAACGGCAGAGTAGAATCGATCGATGCGACGCCGCAGTAACCGTTTGTTGGCGACGCGAGACGGCGAGCGCGGTACGGCGCGCGAGCTGTTGACCTTCCTGATCGCCTTTCTCGCAGCGTTCTTCCTGACGTTGTTTCTGGTGCCGCGCAGGGGACTCGCTCTCAGTTCGCCGCACGATGCGGGCCCCGGGATCGGTTGTGAAGACTGTCACGCGTTGCACGGCGGCGGTATGTTCGACGCGGTGACCGATCCGCACGCCGGCGGTGCGATGGCCGACAACCTCTGGCTTATCCGCGCCGATGTTGACAGCTACGCCGTCGGCACGACCACTCCGGCGGAAAAACCGGCAGTGTGCGGTTGGTTCGCAACCGGCACGTCGGCAAGCAGTGGCAATGGTGCGACAACGGTCGCGAGGGCGATGACCAGCGACCGTTGGGCTTGGCCCGACGCCTGGCGCTGAGCCGAAGCCGCGGCTGGGCGCGCTGGCGACCTTGCGACAACGCCGCGCGTCGGCAATAGAACACGTTACAGTTTCGAGCTTCGCCTCCGGAGAGCTTTATCTCTATTAATGAAGTGCCTTGCCGAACGGAGGCGATAAGATGGCGAAAGTGCTGGTCGCTTTATGGCGTTAGACAAACGGATGAGCGCGGAGAGTGTCGTCGCCGAGCTGCGCGACGGGATGACCGTCGGCATCGGCGGCTGGGGCGGCCGGCGCCAGCCGGTGGCGCGCGTGCGGGCGGTGCCACGCTCCGCGGGCAAGGGCCGCACGGGCGGTTTCTACCGCCGCGCTACGAGG
>CAZJCO010000246.1:0-4630 GCA_964544375.1 uncultured Myxococcales bacterium | reverse complement strand
CTCCCCCTGGAGTGAGACCGGTCCCGCCACTACCGCGCTTTCGACGCCGATGAGGTCGACCGAGTCGGCGTCGACGGAGCCGGTGTCGACGAGTTCCGGTGCCAGGTGCGATTCCGGATGAGCGGCAAAGCTGACCGTGTCGTCAGGATTTTTGTGGCTGTAGGCCGCGCCAAGATGAACCAGGGTAGCGCCGTCGTCATCGTAGAGCGGCAGGCCGGTCACTCGCGCGGTAACGTTGTAAGCGTCACCCTTGCCGTCTCCGAAGCCGTCGGCTTCGTGGTAGATGCCACCAGCCCAGGTGACGCGTTCGTCCATGCAGTGGCCGTGGACGCCGATTCCGGTATTCCGGCCTGGCGCGAGATTTGCGGCCAGCGAACGTTCGATGAAGCTCGTGTACTTGCTACTCGTCAGTTCCTCGAGGCCGAACGGTTCCTTCGTGTGGCCGATGCGCAAAGTCGTATTGCCCGGCAACCCCTTCATGCCGATGTACATGTCCTTGAAGTCAGCGTCGCCGCCGGCAAAATCGTACTGCGCTTTGAAAATGATGTTGTCATAGAGCTCGCCGGCGACGTAAAGCCGGGCTTTGCGGATCTCGGTACCGTCGTCGAAGGTCCCCTTGGCGAGTTCGAGATCCCGGTCGGTGCTGAAGAAAGCCCAGTCGTTCATGATCCGGCCACCGATCTTGAGCCGAACGTTCTTGTCGGCTGTGTCGGCGCGAATTCCGTCTTTCCAGTACAACCGGAAGGTGCTGGCATCGTCGTTCGTGGCGGCCGCCGTTCCCGCCTGTAGTGTGACGAGCATCGCCGCGATGGCTATCGGAAAAATCCGCCGGTGGTGGCGGTCTAGTGGGGACGTGAGATGTTTCCTCCTTAGTTGATTATGTGGAGGGTTGTTTTTCATGAATTCCAGGGCCGGGCAAGTGTACGTGAGCGCTGCTGTTCGAGTGGTTGCGTTAACCTAAGTATCTGTTTATTCGTAAATCGACGAATAACGATCAGACTGTTGGGAGCTTCTGAGCATGATGAAAGACGATAAGAACCGAGCCTTCTCCGGCTGTGTGCCCGTCGATGCGCACTGGGAGCCCGGCGAAGAAGACGATGAGCTAGCCCGCCTGGCCAAGGCTCTGGGCCATCCCGTACGTGCGCAAATCGTCCGATTTCTGGCCGCGCAGGATACCTGCATGTACGGGGACCTGGCGGGTCATCTCCCGCTGGCGCAATCCACGGTCTCTCAGCATCTCAAGATTCTCAAAGAGGCGGGACTCGTGCGCGGGACCATCGACGGACCACGGGTCTGCTACTGCATCGAGCCGGAGGCCCTCGAGCGGCTGCGAAAACTGATTGGCGCCCTTGCTGCTGTTTGAAGGACGGGCAGCCGCTGGATGGAGAAGCGATGGACGGAGCAACCATGACGCAAGTCGACGATCGAGCGGGAGCCGGTGAGCGAGCCGAAACACCGGCGGTAGTTGCGGCCGGTGAAAGATTCCGCCCGACCGCACGGATGTGGGCTTATCTCGGTGGAGTGGCGATTATGTACGCCAGCGGCGTACTCTACGCCTGGAGTCAGGGGCTCTCGCTGCGCGGGCTGTTTCTCTACGGACTCTTGCAACCACCGGGGATGACCGGCGATGCGCAACGGCTGACCGAAATCGCAAGCCCCGTATCGTGGAATCTGCCGCAGGTTGCCTGGTTCGTCTACCTCAAGTCGGCTGCCGTTCTCGTCGAACTATTTCAATACTGGCTGGTCGGCATGTTGATCGCCGGCGCTCTGATCGTTTTCGTATCCTGGGACCGGGTGAAGCAGCGCATGGGCTATGGCGGGCTGCGTGCCAATATGATGGCGACGACTGCCGGTGCCGTCATCCCGATTTGTTCTTGCGGGGTCGTTCCCGTGCTTGCCGGCATGGTCGAAGCCGGCGTGCCGCTCGGTCCGACGATGGCGTTTTTGATCGCCGCGCCGATGCTCAACGTACCGACGGTCTTCATTACCGCCGGCGTGCTCGGCTGGCCGATGGCAACCGCTCGTGTGCTGGCTACCTTCGCCATTGCGCTGGTCGTCGGACAGGTGCTCTCCCGCTGGCAGCGGAAGAATCCCAATCCGCGTAAATATCTCAAGATCTTCGTCGCGCCCAAGCTTTCTCCGCAGCTCGAACAGTTCGCGTTTCGCTTCGGCGTACTCGCGGTCAAGCACCCCGAGGGCGTCGATGCCGAGAGCCTGGGTGAAGACGCCGCAAGACAGTTGGGGCTGCTCGAACAGGCCGGCATCGTCGAGCGCGTGGCGCAGGGGCGCTGGCAACTGGTTGCGGCCGATCCGTCGGAAGTAAGCGATGCGGGGGCGTGCTCTGTGCTGCCCGAAGGCGACAGGAAGTACGAAAGTTTCGGCGAGCAATTGCGCGAGATGTTTTCGACCGGGATCAAACTGTTCGTGCAGTTGAACGGCTATCTCTTGCTCGCCGTGCTGATCGCCGGTGCGATCAAGGTGTTGTTGCCCACCGACTTGATTACCAGCTGGGTCGGTGGAACCGCTCTCAACAGCGTACTGGTCGCCTCGGCGATCGCCGTACTTGCCTACGTCTGTACCTACGTCGAGGTGCCCACGGCGCTGGCACTGATGAGCAAGGGCATGGGGCCCGGCGCTACGCTGGCGTACTTGCTCGGCGGGCCGGGGCTTTCGCTGCCGTCGATTGCGATGTTGTCGGGGGTCTTTCGCGCGCCGGTGCTGGCGCTCTACGTCGGTGTATCGTTCGTCGGCTGCGTCATCGCCGGGACAATTTACAACCTGTTCGTCTGAGCCGGTCAATCGAGGAGGAATATCAGCGATGGATAATGAAAAAGGAATGTTGATTCGAGTCTACTACTGGGCGGAGTACTTCCCCTGCGGGCCGAAGTCCTCTTGTTGCGGCGCCTCCGGGCAGAGCGATGATACGATCGCCGCTTATGTCGAACAACTGCGGTCGAAGTTTCCTGACAGTCGGATCGAGACGATCGATGCATCCGTTGGACTTGACGCCGAGCGCGATGCGGCTGTCGCAAAGCTCTACGGAAGCTTTGGAGAGAAAGCATTCCCGGTGTTTACCGTTGGCCAGGAAGTCGTCTCCATGGGACCGGCGGACGGGCCGGACGTCACCCGTTTGATCGAGGAAGCTCTCGGCGCCCAGGATCGGGTTGCCGGCGGAGCGTAGCACCGATGTCGGAAAAACGCCTGGGCTTCTTCGAGCGCTACCTGACCCTGTGGGTTGCGCTCTGCATGGTCGGCGGCCTCTTGCTGGGCAACGCGCTGCCGGAGCTTACGGCGCTGCTGCGGCGGCTCGAATTTGGTTCGGGCAGCCAAGTGAACGTTCCGATCGCGATCCTCATCTGGCTGATGATCGTGCCGATGATGATGAAGGTCGACTTCATGGCCATTCGCGCGGTCGGGCGCCGCCCGCGCGGTCTTGCCGTTACCTTGTTCGTCAACTGGTTGGTCAAGCCCTTTTCGATGGCGGCGATCGCTTGGTTCTTCTTCCGTATCGTCTTTACGCCGTGGATCAGTCCGGCAATGGCCGATCAGTACATTGCCGGCTGCATCATCCTGGCCGCTGCGCCGTGTACGGCAATGGTGTTCGTGTGGAGCTATCTGACCGACGGTGATCCTGCCTACACGCTGGTGCAGGTATCGGTCAACGACTTGATCATGCTGTTCCTGTTCGCGCCGATCATTCGTTTTCTGGTGAGCGGAGCGTCTTCGCTGACGGTTCCCTATCCGGTGCTCTTCTATTCGGTGGTCGCTTTCATCGCGATTCCCTTGGCCGCCGGAACGCTCTTGCGCCACTGGTTGATCGGGCGTCACGGCAAACAATGGTTCGAAGAAGTTCTGTTGCCGCGCTTCGCTCCGGTAACGATTGGCGCACTGCTGGCGACTCTGGTGCTCATCTTTGCATTTCAGGCCGACAACATTTCCGGCAAGTTCTTTCACGTCGTGCTAATCGCAATTCCGATTCTGATTCAGGTTTACTTCAACTCATCGCTTACCTACGGCTTGATGCGCGCCTTTCGCGTCGCCCACAACGTCGCCTCGCCGGGGGCCTTGATCGGCGCGAGCAACTTCTTCGAGTTGGCCGTGGCCACGGCGATCGCCCTGTTCGGTGCCGACTCGGGCGCCGCCTTGGCCACGGTCGTCGGCGTTCTAGTCGAGGTGCCGGTGATGCTATCGGTGTGCAGCGTTTGTAACCGGACGAAGCACTGGTTCCCGGCACCGGCCGAAAGCATGAGCTACGATTAAAAATCGTCGAAGGATACACGCAGAGATACTTATTCTAGCCCACGGCCGCAAGCTCCGTGAACGAATAAAATTCATATAACTTAATGACTTATGCCTAAGGCCGAAAGGTGCCGAGGCTCCGGCGAGCGGGCCGAAATTTCGGACAAGATGTGCCGAAAGCATGGCGACGACTCAGCGCGTCAGCTACCGTGGGGCCAGGCGCGACTCAGGGCGCGCTAGTTTCTAGGGGGGCTTGCACTGTTGCTGACGGCGCCCGCGAGGCGGCTCGCGGGTGACGGATCAGTGGGGCAGCCGAAACGGCCGCTGATCGGGCGGCTGGTCTCGCGGTCGGAGCGTGTGCAGTGTGTACGCAAGAGAACTCAGCGAAGAT
>CAZJCO010000245.1:0-4645 GCA_964544375.1 uncultured Myxococcales bacterium | reverse complement strand
CGGCCCGCGGCGCGCGGCGTCAAACAGTGGCCGCCCGAGACCAGCCACGCGAAGCCCGTCATCGCTACGCCTGCGCCGGCCGAGTACGGTTCGAGAATTCGCCGAACCGCGTCGGCGGCAGCGGCGCGAGTTTGCGCGTCGGCAGCAGCCAGCTTGGCGCCGGCCGGACTCAGATCGAGCACGAAGGCCACGGCTTCATCGAGGCCGGCACCGCCGCCGATGGTCATCGTCGCCTCGAACGGCTCGATCGCAACCCGCGCAAAGCCGGCGTCGGCGAGAATCGCCGCGAGGCGGTCGCGATCCGCGAAAGCAAAGGGTCCCGGTGCGTGGGGGTCGCGTGGAATGTCGATCTCGACGAACTCCATCAGCGCCAGTGTCGGCTCGCGCATCCAGGCGTTGACGGCGGCTTCTTGCCAACAGACGAAACCGAGTCGTCCGTCGCAGCGCAGGGCGCGGCGCAGATTGGCGAAGGCCGCGGTTGGATCGTGGAAGAACATGACGCCGAAACGCGAGTACAAGAGGTCGAACGATTCTGCCGGCAGCGGATGCGTCTGGGCATCGGCGCAGACGAAATCGATGTTTTCCAACGCGGCGGCCGCAGCGTGCTTGGCTGCACACGCGAGCATCGGACGCGAGACGTCGAGGCCGACGACGCGGCCTTGGGGGCCGAGCCGCCGCGCGAGTTCGAGTGTGCTGGCGCCGCATCCGCAGCCTATGTCGAGCGCACGTTCACCGCTCGAGGCGGCGACGGTCGCCATCGCGGCCAAGCCGAAGTCGCGCAGCTGGCGGTCGAGCATCTGCTGCAGGCGCACCCATTTCGGGCCGGCGGTCTGGTCCCAATGCTCGATTTGATGCTTGTTCGTCGTCATGCTGGATTCCGTTCGATCAATTCGATGGCGTAGCCGTCCGGATCACGGACGAAGGCGATCACCGTCGTTCCGTGCTTCATCGGTCCGGGCTCTCGCGTGATCGTCGTGCCGTCGACCCGCAAGCGGTCGCAGACGGCGTAGATATCTTCTACCGCAATGGCAATGTGACCGTAGGCGTTGCCGTGGTCGTAAGCGTCGCGGTCCCAGTTGTAGGTCAGCTCGAGCTCGTGTTCGGACTCCTGCGGGTAGCCCAAGAAGGCCAACGTGAAGCGGCCGCCTGGATAGTCCTTGCGAGCGCGCAGCGTCATGCCGAGCTGCTCGGTGTAGAAACGGATCGACTCATCGAGGTTTCTCACCCGTAACATGGTATGCAGCAGTTTCACCGTGCGTCGTGTTCCTCTTAGCGGCCACTGCCGTCCCGGCGCCTAGGCGCCGGAACGAACTCGGATCCTAGCGTTGATCGCCGGCTGTTTCACGACCGGGGGCCGCTCGGCTGAGCGGAGCTTTACGCTACGGCTGGACAAACGTAAAGAAGCGGGGATCGGATGAGCGGCAGGTATCACGAAAGTTTTCTCGGCGACAAGGTCGGTCTCGCCCTCGGCAGCGGTGCTTCGCGTGGTTGGGCCCACATCGGGGTCTTGCGCGAACTCGAGAGCGCCGGCATTCGGCCACAGATCGTCTGCGGCAGCTCGATGGGAGCGGTCGTTGGGGCGGCATACGCCGCGGGCAGGATCGACCGCTTCGAACAATGGGTTCGCGCGCTCGACCGCCGCCACGTGGTCGCCCTTTTCGACCTCTCGCTGCGGGGAGGCCTGATCAAAGCGCAGCGCGTGTTCGATTCGATGGCCGAGGGCCTGCCCGACCTGCCGGTCGCCTCGCTCAAGAATTCCTTCGTTGCGGTTGCCACCGACCTCGGCACCGGCCGAGAAGTCTGGCTGCGCGAAGGAAGCCTTCACCAGGTACTGCGGGCATCTGCGGCGCTTCCCGGATTGATACGCCCGGTTCGTATCGACGACCGCTGGCTGATCGACGGCGGTTTGGTAAACCCGGTACCGGTATCGGTATGCCGGGCCCTCGGCGCGGAAACGGTGATTGCCGTCGATCTCAACACGACGCTGGTGCGTCGCGTGCCGCGTCGGGGGCCGAAGAAGGAGACGCCGGTGGGACGCGCGCTGGCCTCTGAAGGCGCGCAGGGAGCCGCCCGTGAGGAAGAGCCTTTGCCCACCGTCGCCAGCCTGCAGGCGGCCGTGCGCGAGTTGGCCGCCGATCTTCGGCAGCGGCTTGGGCGCGACGAAACGCATGAGCGCGAACACGATCCGCCGTCGATCTTCGAGGTGGTGATGGGGGCGATCGGCGTGATGCAGGTACACATCACGCGCAGCCGGATGGCGGGGGATCCGCCGGATCTGCTGGTCACCCCGCGCCTCAGCGATTTTGCCATGCTCGACTTCGATCGCGCCGGCGAGGCGATTGCCGAGGGTCGGCGAGCGGCGCGGCTGGCGCTGACCGGCGGGTTGTTGCCCGACGCCCTGGCGGACGCCTCAGAGAAAGACGACCCGTCTGGCGACGACGACGCGTGAGCGCGTCACGCGGCCGACGACGGCGACTTTGACGTTGCGCGCAAGGTCGGCGGCGGTGCCGCCGACGAAGGTCGTGGTATCGGTCGTGCGCACAGGAGCCAGGTCGCCGAGGACGAACTCGCTGCTCGAGAGGATGCTGCGAATGAATCCGGCCAGGCGTACCTCGACGTTGAGCGCTTGATCTACCTCCGGCTCGCGAAAGCTCACACGCACGGCCCGTACCGAGTTCAAGGTCGGGCCGGCGATGACGGTCACCCGTGCGATCAAGCCGTCGCGTAGGCCGCCGGCCGGTATGGCGTCGACGGTTGCCGCAGTAAAGTCGATCGTGAGCCCGCGCACGACGAAGGTTTTCGCTTGCGCGTCGACCTGGCGGATCTGCCCGGTGAAGACCAGCTTGCCTCCGGCCGGTCGTCCGCCGATGCGGGTTGCACGAATGCCGCCGTCGGCGTCGACGAAGCCGCTGACGCGGATCTGCCTTCCAATCAGCGAGGCGTCGATGACGACGCCCGAGAATACGGTGTCGGGGCTCACGCGAACCGTTTGTCCCAAGACGGTTGCGGTGCGCGAGGCTACATCGACGGCGGTTACCGGTCCTTCGAGGACGCTCTCAAAGGAAACCGCGTCGGCCACGCCGAAAATGCCGTCGCTGTCGACCTCGCCGGTGACCGTCACGATCATGCCGAGCGCGAGGTCGCTTGGTGTTGCGATCGTACCGTCGACGGAGACGATTGCGCTGCTGGTGTCGAATTCGATGCCTTCGACGATGATGCTGCCGAAGTCGGTGATCGGCCCGATGACGAGGCCGGTGCCGCCGATGCCGCCGCCGAACGTGCCACCGCCGCCGCAAGCAGAAAGGGTCAGAGCGAACGCGCACAGCAGGGCGAGGTAGATATGTCGTGAGATGTTCATGTCATGCGTCCTCGTCGTCGGGCTCGACGTCTTCTTCATAATAGTAGATACCGACCGAGGCGCGCTTGCGGCCGCCGCCCTGGACGCCCGGATTGCTGTCGCGGTCGCGCGCGGCCATCCAACGGTCGAGATCTTCGAGCAGGCCCTGCGCTCGTTCGGCCGCCAGCGGACGCAGCTCCCGCGTCGCCTCGGTCGGAAGGTTGTCGTAGGCTACTTTACGCTGGAAGAACGTCTCGCCGGTGTTGCACTGGAGGTTGTGATCGATGCAGGAGATCAAGTCCGCGACGTCGGTGCCGAGGATCGCCAGTTTGTCGGCCTCGCCGGCGGCGGGAACGTAGGCGCGGGCGCGCAGACGGATGCGGCCGTCTTTGAGGGTTTCCAGCGCTCCCACGCGGTCGAGCTCGTCGAGGATCGCGCGCGCTGGGACGTCTCCGCTGTGTTCGCGGACCAGAGTGCTGAAGCTCGGGGCCGGACCTTCGACGGCCAGGGCCAGAGGCCTGCCGGCGCCGTCCAAGTAGGCCGGGTCGCGCAGCCAGGCGCTGATGACGCGGGCCGCCCGGTTGTAGCGCTGCAGCTCTTCGGCGTTGTCGGGGGGCTCGAGTGCGCGCAAGCGACGTACCTCTTTTCGCGACAGGCCGGTAAGAACCGAAATCCGCGAACTCGTCTGGCGCCGGCCGCGAATCGTGAACTCGTTGGTGGCCACGTCGACATAGACGCGTTTGGCCAAGTCGGCGAAGGCGCCATAGGGGATGCCGTAGCGAAGGAGCATGCGGACGAGCGGCCGCAGCAGTACCAGGGCCGCCCCGGCTAGGGCTCCTGCCGGCGAACCTTTGAGATTTGGGCTCATGATCCCAAAGGTCATTTTATACCAAGCTCCTGTAAAAACAGCATTTTCGTTCTCTGGTCGAGGCGTCATCAAATTTTTCTGATTGACGCTCCGCCATATTTGGGAATATAATCCCAAATAGACGCGATGGCAACGACTTTCTTTCCTGGCCGTCGCTGACGGGCATGGCGGATGGGCGGCGCCCAAGGCGGGCGAGGGCAGAGAAGCCCGAAATTAGAACCGATAAAGAAAACAAGGAGATCGACATGAAAGAGAAGGTAAGTTGGAACTTTCGTCCCAGCCTGGCGGTGGCCTCCACGGCGCTGTTCGTCGCGGGTCTGTTCGTGCTGTTGTCGGCGCCGGCGGCGACCGCCGGCCTTGCGGGGAAGATGGTCGCGGACGGTCTTTGCGCCCCCAACGGGCCGCCGGTTTGGTTCGCCGGCGGGCTGAGGGGGCAGAGG
>CAZJCO010000244.1:0-4684 GCA_964544375.1 uncultured Myxococcales bacterium | reverse complement strand
GTCGTCAATCACGCCCAGCAGGGTGTCGCGATTGGGTCCGGCGGCCGGCTTCTTCGGATTCGTCGCGTCTTTCTCCGAGGGCTTCTTGAGCTCGAAGGTGTCGATCGAATCGGGCGCCTCGCAAAGCGGCAGAACATCGTCGTTCATGCGGAAGCACAGACCGACGCGGAACGTACACTGGGTCGGGTCGGAATCCATGTCGCAGGCCGGGTCGCCCTGAGTGCAGAACTGCTTGACCAGCCCTCGGCCCTTCTTGTCGACCACACCTGCTGCGGAAGGATTGCGCAGCAACCACTCCGCCGCGCAGTCCGTCTTAACCGAACCACCGCCTTGAATGCGCGCGCTCGGAGTGACCTGCGCGAGATTCATCACCGCAAACGTCGAGAAAGAACTCAGGCCGGTGGCAGTAACCGTATCGCCTGCGGTGTCGACCGATCCAGCCAGCACCTCAACGCAGACGTCGCCGTCGAGCGCGCAATCGCCGTCCGAGGTGCAAGCGTTGGCACCAACCGCGCAGGTACCCGGCCCGCCCATGCGTACGAGGCTGAGGCCAGCCTCTTCGGCCGAGCCGTCGGCGATTCCGGCGCTGATCAGTTCGTCGGTATCGTAAGCCACCGTGAGATCGGCGCTAAATGCGCCGGCCGGCTCCTTCTGTACCTCGACGAAGAAGGGCAGCACGGCGCTGCTGGCAATGCGCACGCCGAGCGGCATGTCGGCGTTGCTCGCCAGCGGGTCGGTACCGAGCGTCGAGCGCGCAGCGGTCAGCCGTCCCGCGGCGCTGTTCGAGGCGAAGGCGACGGTTACGTCGGGCGTGTCGTCGCCGCCGGCGATCCCGTTCACCGGGCGGTCGAAGAACACCGCGGTTTCGGCGCCGCCCGACAAGTTCGAGTTCTCACGCGGATTCTGTCCCTGCGCGGGACTGAAGGTGAAGGTTCCCGGTGCACCGCTGGCGACGATGTCGGAGAACCAAGCCAAGGTCGCCGGCAAGGCGCTTTCGTTCTTGATGCGCACCGCGCGCGAGAGTGACGGGAAGGCGGTCGCTCCGGTCGCGCCCCATTCGCTTGTGTGTGCGTGTTCCGGGACGAAGTTCAGGCTGCTGGTGGCAAGTGCCGAAGTCGTCGCCGGGAACAGCGTGGCCGCGTGTGCCGCCGGTCCTTGCTGCAGCAGAAACGCCGTAACGCCTGCGGGGCCGTTCGCCGAGATCGTTCCGCTGCTTGCCGTCAGTGGGAAGGCGAACGGATTGGTAAAGGGATTGGCCACGTACGGTTGGTAGAGTTCTAGCCCGGCGGCGTGGGCGAGCGCTTCGCCGGCTTGGTTCGGTACGACCTCGTCTTGGTGATCGATGATCATCATCAGATTGCGCGGTCCGCCGACGATCGGATCGTTGATCCAGTGGCCGCCTTTGGTGATCGGATCGCCAGCATCCAAGATCGCCTGGCTGAGATTGGCGAAGATCGACGCATCGTCGATTACGTTGGCCGGATCGAGGCCGTAGAGGAGCTGCAAGAACGACATTGCGCCCGCGCCGATCGAGGAGTTCATCAGCAGTTGCGTGGTAAGACCTCCGCCGGGAGCATTCAGCGCGTAGGCGCGGATGTCCGGTTCGTAGGCCGCCAGGCAGGAACCCATGATCGCGCCCAGCGAGTGGCCGATGTAGAAAATATTGTTCTCGTCGATACTCACGCCGAGCGCGGTGTCGATCGAGCCGCTTTGGATCAGGCGCACGAGCTGCATCAAGTCGGCGCAAGTCTGGCGGAAGTTGTCGCGCACCCCGATCAAATTGATGAAGCCCTGGAAGAAGCCGATTTGCGTGCTGGCCCCGCCGAGCGACAGCGTGGCAAAGCCGGCGTCGGCGAAGCCGTCGGGAACGATGGTTCCACCGGGGAAGTTGTTCTGATTGTCCGCGCCCACAGCCGAGGGGTCGCCGCCTTCGGGATCGTGGAAGCGGTAGCCGTGGGCGACCGCGTCGATGCCGATCGAGGCGAAGCCTTGAGCGGCCAGTGCGTCGCCCAATAGCGCTACGATTTCTCGATCTCCGCCGAGCCCGTGCTGATCGATGACGATGGGGTAGCCCGCGGGCGGTGCCGGGGCGGCCGGAATCACGACCGTAAACGGTACGTTCGCGGTCAGCTGAATGTCGGGCAGACCGTCGGCCGGCGCGACATCGACAAAGCGTTCGTCGTCGGGCTCGCAAGGCGTCGAGCATGGTCCGGCGAGATCGTTCAAGTTCGGGAAGTCCTCGCTCTTCTTGTTGCCGTTGGGGTCGGAGGTTTGGAAGCGCGGACTGTCAAAGTAGCCGGTTGCAAGGATCGCCATGTTGGAGTGCGGCATGTAGGGCCCCATGACCGCGTCGAGTTCGGCCGCCGTGTCGAATACCAGGTCGGTACTGGGGAAGGTAAAGTCGGCCGTCGGTGCGGGAAGGCTCGGCAGCACGGTGTTTTGAATCGCGACGAGATCGGCGTCGGTATCCTGCGTCGTGAAAACCGCCATGCCCGCGATCTGCGCGCGCAGCAGAGAGCTATGGGCGACGACCGCGTCGGCCGCCGCGCTATAGATGGAGTTGGCGTCGGTATTGGCGCTTACATTGTCGCGCGCGGCGACGAAATCAGCAGTTGCTACTACGGGAAGACCGGCGCCGGTAACCGCCGTGGTGACGACACAAGCGTAGGTGGTGTTGTTCGCCATCACGTTGCCGGCGATCGGTACTAGCGACAGGGTGTTCGGGATCGCCGTATCGATATCCGTGGCGACACGGATCGGCATCAGGCTGCCGTCGGAAAGATTCATCAAGAAGACCGAATCGCTCGTCGCCGGCGCCGTGACCGACGGTCCGGGAAGCGAGCCGGCATCGACGGGCGCGTCGAAGAAGAAATGGCAGGCGGTCGAAACGCCCCATCCATTCAGATGGTCGAGCCCGCGGTTGATTGCCGGAGTATTCGTCGTATTGCCGGCGACGGCCGAGATCCCGATGTCCACCCCAGCGTTGATCAGGGTGCCGTCGCCGTCGCCTTTCTCGCCTTGGTCGAAGTAGAGGTCGCTCGGGAACGGGATGACGCCGAACGGTGTCGGTGTCTCGTTTTCGGTCGGCAGACTGAAGTCCACCGTCGGCCCAGAGGCCGACGCGGTGCCGGCGGGAGCCACGAGCAGGACGCAGGCGAGCAACACGAATGCTGCTGTCGCGAGCGCAGAGCCGAGTACTGGGGCGAACGATAAACGGTAGGCCCCCGAAAGGGGGACGTTGCGGCTGGTCATGTTGAACCTCCTCTTCACTCAGGGACGGGCCGAGTCGGAACGTGCGGCGGCCCGGACCGGGTTGCCTGTAACGTCACACCATAGGGCGAGTTGCGGCTTGCTGTCAATGGAAAACTCGCTTGGCGGAGCCGTCGGCGGCGCAGCTGGGGGGCAGGCCGGGCGCGAAAGCGTGTCTGGCAGCGAGCGCAGCGAGAGAGGTTGTCAAGTGATGCTGAGCGGCGCTAGCATGGCGCCAGCGATGAAGCTGCTGCTCGCCTCCTTGATTTGTTTCGCAAGCTTGCTGCCGGCCGCAATGGCACCGGCCTGCGTCGTCGACAGCGACTGCGACAACGCCAATCCCTGCGACGGATTGGAGCGTTGCCTAGCCGGCCAGTGTGTCGGCGGAGCGGCGATCCCCTGCGACGACGGCGATCCCTGCACGCTCGACGTTTGCGACGACGGTCTCGGTTGCCGGCACGCGGAAGATCTATGCCCGAGCGATTGCACGGGACTCGGTGACGGCGAGCGCTGCGCGGACGGAACGGTATGCACCGTCGGCGACGCTTGCAGCGGCGGCGTGTGCGTTGCGGGACCGCCGCGTAGTTGCCCGCAGGAGGACGAGTGCACGACGGCCGTGTGCGACGTTCAGCTCGGCTGCGTCTATACCGAGGAGTTCGTGTCGGCTCCTTGCGTGCCTGATTGCACCGGAACGGTCGCCGACTTTACCAGGTGCCCTGGCGACGGGAATCCTTGTACGATCGACGCTTGTCTGCCGTCGGTCGATTTCTCCGAAACGCAGTGTGTGGCGGGACTGTTGCTCAACCGCCAATGCGGTGACGGCGACGTCTGCAACGGCGCCGAATGGTGCAGTCCAACGCTCGGCTGCCAAGCCGGTCCGCCGTTGGCCTGCGACGACGGCAACGCATGTAACGGAACCGAGACTTGCGATTCTCTCCTCGGTTGTCAGGCGGGCGTCCCGCTTCCCGACGGTGCCGCCTGCGATGACGGTTTGCTTTGCACGCAAAACGACGGTTGCTCGAGCGCGCAGTGCCTTGGTCAGCCTGTGGGTCCGGCCGACTGCGACGACGGCAACGCCGCCACCACGGATCAGTGTCGTGAGGGTGTCGGTTGCCTTGCTTGCACGGCAGCAGGGGCGCGCGCGGTACGTTTTCGCTGGGCGCGCAGCGGTAAGAACGACGGCCGATTGCGGGCGCGCGGCGGGTGGACGCCGCTTGCCGGCGCGACGCTTGCACCCGATCTCGAAAGCGCGGTGCTTGCGATCGATCTCGACGGTGCGGAAGTCTACCGCGCGACGATTCCAGCCGGCACGCTACGATCCGGCGCGGGTGGACGCTTCGTTCTGCGCGACCGCAGCGCGACGAACAACGGCCTGCGCCGCCTCCCCCTGGGCCGCCAGCGCAGCGGGGGGGGGGGCGTGGCGGCGGGGGGCGCG
>CAZJCO010000243.1:0-4720 GCA_964544375.1 uncultured Myxococcales bacterium | reverse complement strand
CAGATGGGCGGCGGCGGTGCGGGCGCGCACGTGCCGACCCGGGTCGAATGGGACGCCGAGATCCCTCCTGTCGACCGCTGGCGCGAGGAGTGCCGCCGTGCCCGTCGACGGGCGGATACGGCGATCGCAAGCCGCGGGGAAAACAATGAACGAGCTGCTTGAGCAGCAACGTTGGTTGGCCGCGCTGATCCTCGACCCTACACCGCTCGAGGAGGCGACCGCCGAGACCGGCGAGGAGATTGTGCGTCGGCTACGGGTGCGCGATGCCGCCAGTGGTCTGCGCCGCTTGGCCGCCTACACCGGCGGGTATCCGGCACGCATCGAAGAGTCCCTGACGGATGCCTTTCCCGCGGTAAGACACCTGGCCGGCGCGGGTCGCTTTTGCGAACTGGCGCGCCGCTACCTGCCGCAGCTGCCCGAGGACTGCTACAACCTGAACGCGATCGGTCGAGGTTTCCCGGACCAACTCGCCGGCGATCCCGTGGCGGAAGATCTGGCGTTTCTCGCCGATCTAGCCCGGCTGGAGTGGGCCGTTTGGGAGGCATTCCACGGCCCGCAGCCGGTGCCGTTCGATCCCGCGCCGCTCGCCGCTTGGAGCGCAGAGCAGTGGCAGCGGGCGCGTATCGCGTTTCAAGCGGGCGTCCGCCTGCTACGCTCGGATTGGCCGGTCCGGGAGCTGTGGGAAGCGCGCAACACCCCGCTCGAGCAGATCGACATTGTACTGCAAGGGCGCTCGGATGCGGTGCTGGTTTATCGCCAACAGCTGCAGGTGCGCTGCCAGTCGCTCGACGACCGGCAGGCGGTGGCGCTCTCGGCGCTGATCGACGGAGCGACGCTCGGGCAAGTGACGGGCGGACTAGCGGCCGAAGGCTACTCTGCCTCCGACGTAGGGTCTTGGTTCGCCGCTTGGAGCGAACGCGGGCTGATCGCCCGTTGCTCGACCGACACCCTCTGACGGCGGCCGCGCAACGCCGGCCAAATCAGGACTAGAAGTCGACCGTGCCGCGGTCGAGGCCGGCTCCCATGACTGCTTCCCACTGCCCGCGGTAGACGTGCGGGCCGGCGGCGATCAAGCCGCCGTCGACTAGGTAGATCCCGCCGGTGACGAAGCGCGCGTCGTCGCAGGCGAGGAAACAGGCCATCGCGGCAACATCCTCTGCGCGTCCGGCGATCTTGAGCGGCTGCGAGTTGCGCATGCCTTCTTCCATCGCTTCCTCGCTGCCGCGGTGCACGAGCGGAGTCAGGATGCCGCCCGGGCAAATCACGTTCACGCGAATGCCTTCGCCGGCGAGTTCGACCGACGCCGATCGCGTCAGGTTGATCACGGCTGCTTTCGACGCCGAGTAGGCGTGCGGGCCGCAACCGCCGGTGAGGCCGGCGGTCGAACCGGTGTTGAGGATGACGCCGCCTTCGCCCTGCTTTTTCATGACGCGCGTGGCGTGTTTGATCCCGAGAAAGACTCCGCGGACGAGCACGCGGAAGGTGAAGTCCCAGTTGTCGGCGTCGATTTCATCGAGTTTGCCGAGCGCGCCCGGAAGACCGGCGTTGTTGTAGACGCAGTCGAGGCGGCCGAACTCGCTGCTGGCGAGGTCGACCATTGCGGCTACTTGCTCCTCGTTCGAGACGTCCGTCTTGATGAACCGTATGGCGTCGGCCAGCCCTTCTTTCGCCGCAAGATCCAGTGTCTCGGCGGCCGTTCGTTCGTTCAGATCCGCGACGACGACGCGAGCGCCTTCGCGCAAGAACCGCAGGGTGGTTCCGCGTCCGATACCGCTGCCGCCCCCGGTGATAACGGCTACCTTTCCTTCTAGTCTGCCGGCCATGTGTCGTGCCTCCGTCGGGTGAAGTGAAACGTGTTCTACTCCGGCCGCGGGGCCTTGTCCACGGCAGCGGCGGAAAAAGACGGTTTTTTGGTCATTGACGCTGCGGTTGCGCTAGTGGTATCCAATCACGATGGGGTCGCTCGGCCGCGAGCCCCCGGCTAATCTCGACCAGGACCCGCCCGCGCGGGTGTCGCGCCGGTCTGCGCTCAAGACTTGGGAGGAACCGAATGAAGACATCGGCTTTTTCTCGCACCAAAATGCAACGCGGCGACCGCATGATCGCGGCATTCGCAGTCTCCGTCGTCCTGTGGGCGGCGGCCGCAGTGGCTCAGGCGGCGCCGGGGAACGTCGTGTCCGAGCAAAAGATCAGCGACACCGCCGGCGGCTTTACCGGCGCGCTTGCAGATACCGACCTGTTTGGCGCCTCGGTCGCTTCTCTTGGCGATCTCGACGGTGACGGCGTCATCGAGTTGGCCGTTGGCGCCGTCGGTGACGACGACGGCGGGCTCGACCGAGGAGCCGCATGGGTCTTGTTTATGACAACCGCCGGAACCGTAAGCTCCTCGGCCAAGATCAGCGACACGGCCGGCGGCTTTATCGGCGCCCTCGCCGACAGCGACCAATTTGGTTCGGCGGTTGCCGCGATCGATGATCTCGATGGAGACGGTGTCGAAGACGTTGCCGTCGGTGCTGCTGGCGACGACGACGGCGGTTCGGGACGCGGTGCGGTTTGGATCCTCTTCCTGAACAGCAACGGGACGGTCAAGGGGCATCAGAAAATCAGCGATTCGGTCGGCGCCTTCGGCGGTGTGCTCAGTAACGGCGACGCCTTTGGAAGCGCAGTCGCCTCCCTCGGCGACCTCGACGGAGACGGCGTCGTCGATCTTGCCGTGGGGGCTCCCGGAGACGACGACGGTGGCGCCGACCGCGGTGCCGCCTGGATTGTGTTTCTCAACGCCGACGGAACCGTAAAGTCCCACGCCAAGATCAGCGAACTGACGCCCGGAATGGGCGGCTCGTTGGCCGACGGTGACGCGTTCGGATTTTCGCTCACTGGTATTCGCGACCTCGACGGAGACGGCGTCGACGATCTCGCCGTCGGCGCGGCCGGCGATAGCGACGGCGGTCTCGTCCGCGGCGCCGTTTGGGTTCTGTTCCTCAACGCCGACGGCTCGCTCAAGGGATCTCAGAAGATCAGTGATTTGTCGGGTGGCTTCACCGGGATCCTCGACAATGTCGATCAGTTCGGCAGCTCGGTTGCGTCCCTGCGCGATCTCGACGGCAACGGCGTCGACGACTTGGCGGTGGGCGCGGTAGGCGACGACGACGGCGGCCCCAATCGCGGCGCCGTCTGGGTTCTGTTGCTCAAGTCCGACGGTACCGTGAACTTGCACCGCAAGATCAGTTCGACTAGCGGTGGCTTCGGCGGCCTGCTCAGCGACTCCGACACCTTCGGCAGTTCGGTCACCATGCCGCGGGATCTCGACGGCGACGGCGTTGCCGATTTGGTCGTCGGCGCCCGTCGCGACGACGACGGCGGGCCGGACCGCGGCGCTGCCCGGGTCCTGTTCCTCGACGGCATTCCGGGAGCCTTCTGCGGCGACGGCGTGCTCGATCCGGGCGAGGGCTGCGACGACGGCAATTCAATCGACGGCGATTGCTGCTCGTCGGCTTGTGTGATCAACGCGCCGGGGACTTCCTGCGCCGACGGGGACCTTTGCAATGGCGACGAGACCTGCGACGGCAGCGGCAGCTGCCAGGCCGGCACGGCGCTGGTCTGCGACGACGGCGACCCGTGTACGCAGGACTCTTGCGACGCCATACTCGGCTGCCAGGTCGTCTCGGGACCGGCACCGGTGTGTGCCGCCGCCGGCAAGACAGTGATCGACATCGTCAACAAGACCAAGGACAACGCCGACAAGATTTCCTGGAAGTGGAACAAGGGTGCGGAGACCCTGCTGGCCGATTTCGGCGATCCGACGACGACCACCGAATACGCTCTGTGCGTCTACGATACTTCGGCCGCCGTACCGACGCTTGCCACCAAAGTCATCGTGCCACCGGCTAGCGCATGGATTTCCAAGGGGACCAAGGGATTCCAGTACAAGGACAAGACGGCGACGTTCGACGGCGCCAAGATCGTGGTGCTCAAACCCGGCGTCGCCGGCAAGGCCAAAGTGCGCGTGCTGGCAAAGGGATTCAACCTGCCGGCGCCAGCGCCGGTGTCGCCTACCCAGTTCTTCAATCAGGATCCCCAGGTCACGGTTCAGTTGCTCAACGGCCTCGGTAACTGTTGGGCGTCGGAGTTCACCGTACCGCCGCGTAAGAACGACGGCACGCGGTTCAAAGACAAGGCACAGCAGTAGGCGAGGCGACCGAGATCATGAGTCGCTGGCTATCGCAGTTGATGGCGCGTCGCCCCGGGTGGATGAACGCGCTGCTGGTCTTCTGCGTGTTCATGACCTTTGTCTACATGCCGTGGGACTTTTTCTGCAAACCCGCGGCGATTGACGAAGAAGTCTGGTTCGGCCTGGTCTTGCACGGCTGGGCGGCCAAGCTGACCGAACCGTTGCACTGGGCGATCTACGCCGCCGGCATGGTCGGCTTCTGGCGCATGCGTCGCTGGATGTGGCCCTGGGCTTCGGTCTACACGGCCCAGGTGAGCTTCGGCATGCTCGTCTGGACGGTTCTGTGGGCCGGCGGCTTTTCGGGCGTCGCTCTGGGGCTCGCCGCCGCGGTGCCGTTCGTGCTTGTTACGCGCGCGCTGTGGCGGGCGCGCGAAACCTTTGAGCGGCCGCGGCAGCCTCTGAGTGAGCGCTACGGTGGCTGGGCTCTCGTCACCGGTGCCTCGGCCGGTTTGCCGGTTCCCTACGCATGGCCCCAGGTGTACACCGTGG
>CAZJCO010000242.1:0-4764 GCA_964544375.1 uncultured Myxococcales bacterium | reverse complement strand
GCCCTCCTGCATTCCAAAGTGATGCGCGACCTCGGCGGCACCGTGCTCAGAACGCCCGACCTCGTGCAAACTCCTTACGAACCGGCTATCCAGGAAACGGACCCTCGCTTCGGCGTATCAGCCGCACTCCGCGCCCTCGCTCCCCGGCTCGCGGCTCGCGTATGCCACCGGGAGTCGGCCCCCCCGTCGGGGTTTGCGGCGACCCCGTCGATCCGCCCACCGGCAGCACGATCGTCGCGCGAGCGGTCAGCGCAACAGATACGCCGGTCATTCCGCGAGCGGTCAGTGCGACCGATGCCCTGTTCATCCTGCAGGCAGCGGTGGCGGCCCGCACTTGTGAGCTATGTATCTGTGATGTCGACAACTCCGGTCGCGTCAGTGCGACAGACGCACTGGTCATATTGAAAGTGGCGGTGGGACAAACGATTCCCCTCAATTGTCCGACCTGCACCTGAGCCTGCACCTCGAGAACCAAGGCAAGCCCCTAACCGTTGTCATTCGATATACCATTGTCGGGACTGCGCCTTGGGTGGCAGTCGATGGAGGCCTACAGGAAGGCCGTGCCGGGCGCGGCAGCCAAGGCAATCCCTCGGGATTTACGGGCAGAGTTACGAGATCGTCGACGCTGATACTTCCGTCTGCACCCGTCACCGACTCCACGCTGGTGAGGCTGAACACCTTTTCGACGTGGGGCGCCTGGGCTGCGGCTCGGGTGATCCGGTCGACGTGTTCCAGCACTTCCGTCGCGAAGACATCCGGTGCTTCGATGCCGATCGCAAGGAATTCGTCGTTGTCTTAGTTTCGACGATCGCAGGGAAGAGCGGCGGTTTGGGCCGATGGCGTACCTAGCTATTGCCGCCCAAAAAGCATCACGCTGGCACTAACTCTCGCCCGCGGTCTCAGCGAACGCGGTAGCCGCCGTCAGACGGCACGCTGCAGGCCGAGATTGAGAATACGCTGAAGAAGCGCCTCGTAGCTGAGACCCGCCGCTTCGGCAGCCGAAGCAAACTCTTCGTAACGAGCAATCTCCGGGTTCGGGTTTGCCTCGAGGAAATACGGTCTGCCGTCGCGATCCAGGCGGAAGTCGATCCGCCCGTATCCGGTCAGACCGAGCACACGGTAGATCCGCTTGCCGATGCGTTTTAGCCGCGTTTCCGTTTCTTCCCCCAGGCCGCGCGCTCGCTTGACATCGACCCCCCAGCGCTTCTGATACGCAACGTCGTGCTTGGCTTTCGCGGTAGCAATGAAAGCACCGTCCGGGGGCGTCTTTCCAAACACCAGTTCCTCGATCGGCAGAACCCGCAGCCGGCTATTTCCCAAAATGCTCAAGTAGAGTTCGCGTCCGTCGATAAACTGCTCGACGATGGCGTCCGTTTTGACCCGTTCGTGAACGAACTGAACCCGTTCAACCAGTGTCGTATCGTCCTGAACTACCGAAGCCTGCGAGATTCCGAAAGAGGAGTCTTCGGTCAGCGATTTGACGATGAGAGGAAATTCCAAGCCGCGCGGCCGGCGGACTTTGCGGCCGGCGCGACAAACGGTAAAGCGCGGGACGGCTATGCGGTGATAACTCAGCAGCTGTTTTGACAGCGACTTGTCTCGCGCGAGCAAGAGACCTCGCGGGCTGCAGCCGGTGTAGGGCACGCCGCGAAGTTCGAGATACGCGATCACATTGAGATCGTACACCGCCTCTCCGCGGAACTCTTCGAGGAGATTGAACACGATGTCGGGCTGCCAGTCATCGATTGCGAGCCGCAGCGGCTGCAGTTCGTCGCGCAGGCCAAGCCGCAATACTTCGTGACCACAATTTTCCAGAGTGGAAACGACATCGTACTCGGTTTTCCACTCGTTGATCTCTTCCTCGCCGTGTCCCTCGAGGTCGTCCGGCGGGACCAGGTCTTCGTGCATCAGGACAATGACTCGCAACTTCTTCACAGGGCTCTCCACTCACGATTGCGGTAGAGGTACTGCATCGTGCGTGCGGTCAGCATAACCGCAACGTCGCTCAACAAACGGCCCTTCGGCCCGACGGCTCGCAAGCGAAGGTCGCCGCACCTGCCGACCATCTCCTGAAATACCAGATCCAAGGTGGCTTCCCACTCCCCCGCCCAGCGCAGGACCTGGCGACACAGCTCTCGCCGATGCGTCCGCAGGAACGCCGCTGCCGGACGCCCTCGACGACTGCGTCGGCCGTCGATAAAGAGACGACGAAGGTCGGCGTCGTAGCGCCGGTTCGGCGCCGGCTCATAACGTGCGCGCTTCTCCTCGTAGTACTCCGCTAGGGTTTGTTTGAGGCAGGGCAAAGTATCGACCCGGCGCCGTGTTCGCCGCTTGGGGCGCGTCCCGGCGAGTTCCTTCATCAGCGCATCGATGTACTCGAGCTTGCGTAGCGCCGGCCAACCTTGATAACGCCGCTGCCAAGACGAACGCGGCGCGAGCCACACCGCAAAGGTTTCGGCAAAGTCCTCGTAAGGATGGCTCTGCGCGTACCACGCCTCGAGGTTGATCACGTAGCGCTTGCTAGCCGGGTTGGGCCGATAGACGTCCGGATACGGCTGGCTCGTACGGCCGAACATCTCGCGCCAACGCGGCCTCCGGTGAAGATCGAAGGCGTGCTCGATGGCATGCCCGGCTTCGTGGCGCAGCAGCTTCATGCACTCGGAGATCGTGCCGCCCTCCACCTCGAGCATCTGACGCCGCTCGAGCCGCTTGAGGCGCGGGTGGGCAAGGTAAAATGGTACGGCAATGCCGGGAACACCGTCCGGGCAAAACCACTCGTTCGAGAGCCATACGTGAGGCCGAAGGCCGAGCCGCTTGCGCGCAAGTTCTTCATGCAGGCGGCCGACCCGCTCCTCCAGCCAGCTTCCTTCGATCGTCAGACCGAGATCGCATAGACGAAGGCCGAGCAGGCGAGTTTCCGGCCAAGACGCCCACGGAACGCAATCTCTGTTTTTCCCCCTTTTCACTCGTCGAAGCCCCGAGCGGCCTGGCCCGCGCACCCGACCGTGACTAAGCATTTCCCCGTCGGACGACGATCGCAAGGCTCCGAAAATGCTGGTCGCGCGGCAAAGCCTCGGCCGAGTACAATGATTGGAAGGACGCCATGAAGCACACCAGGCTTCCAAAATCCGTCGTTTACGCCGTCGCGCTGCTGTGTCTGCTGCCGACGCTGCTGGCCGTGCTCGGCAGCGCCAGCGGAATCGCGACGTGGTACGAAGACAGCGTGGCACTCGGGCCCGCCGGCAAACTGCTACTGTCGACCCTTACCCTGACGAGCGGAGTCCACGCGCACACGGCCCTCGAATGGGCCACCGGCTGCACCGCCGTGATCTTGTTCGGGCTTGCCTGCGTTTACTACAGCGCCACACGGATCGCCGTCGTACCGATCCTGACGTTGGCGATCTTTTTTGCCGGCTGCACCGACATCCTGCGGGGTCTGATCGGCGTGGGCGCGATCGAGGCGATCGCTTCCGACGGTCAGAGGCTCGCACTGCTGTGGAGTACTCACCGCGGGATCAGCGCGCTGCTGCTGCTCGTCGGTGCTCTATTCTCCCTCAGTCGTCGCCCGCTGACCAGCAAACGCACCGGCATCGGCTTTGCGGTCGTCTTTGCGTTGTTGTTCGCGGTGCTGGCCTATCGCCTTACCTATTTGCTCGGCACCTCGGTCACCATCCCGACGATGATCGACGTCACCCGCTGGGTCCCGCGGCCGTATGATCTGGTGGCCTTCGGCCTGTTTGTCTTCGCAGGCCTGGTAGTTGCCGCCGGCCCGATGCGCTGGCGTCCGACACCGTTCAACCACGCGATCGTGATTGCGACGGTGCCTCTGGCAACGGCACAACTGCTAATGGCGTTCGTCGCGATCGAACCTTTCGCTGTCGCGTTCAATACGGCGCACATGCTAAGCGGGATAGCCTACGCGACGATACTCATCGGGCTTTCGATCGAGTTCGTCGAAACCTTCGACGAACAGCACACTGCCCTCGGAGCGCTGAAGCAAGCGCAAGATCGGCTGAGTGACCAAGCGGCAAAAATCGTCGCAACGAATCGCGAGCTCGAACGTACGATGGGCATGCGCGACGCAGCCGAGGCCGACCGCATCGAAGCCGAACGCGCCCTGTCCGAAAGCGAACGTCGCCTGCGCGCGATTCTCAACAACGCACCGGCAGTGATCTCCGTCAAACGTCTCGACGGCTGTTACACCTTGGTCAACCGCCAGTTCGAAAGAATCTTCGAAATGGAGCGCGGACAAGTCGAGGGCAAGACCGACGACAAGCTTTTCGCGAGCAAGATGGCGCAGGCCTATCGCGAGCACGACCGCATGGTGTTCGCGTCGAAGGCGCCAATGGAGTTCGACGAAACCGTACTCACGGACGACGGCTTTCGTACTTACCAATCGGTCAAGTTTCCCCTCCAGGGCGCTGACGGCAGCACCTACGCCGTCTGTAGTATCGCCACGGACGTCACCGAGCGGCGCAAGGCGGAAGAGGAGATTCGTCAATCGAACGAAGAACTGGAACGCTTCGCCTACGTCGCATCCCATGACCTGCAAGAGCCGCTGCGTATGGTCTCGAGCTACACCCAGTTGCTGGCAAAACGGTACGTCGGCAAGCTCGATGAAGACGCGGACGACTTCATCGGCTGTGCCGGCGATGAGTGATCCTTCCAGATCCTCCGCTGTTTCGAATCGACCCGACGGTGGCTTGATACACGCTTTATCGCGCTCGCTCGCCCACGGCAGCAGACCACACAATATGCTCAGCA
>CAZJCO010000241.1:0-4779 GCA_964544375.1 uncultured Myxococcales bacterium | reverse complement strand
CGCATTGGACGTGCCGACCGGCCGCGTCTGCGGCCGCGTTGCGTGGTTTGACGTCGACGGCGACCGTACGTTCGGTCTCGGGGCAGGTGACCAAGCGCGTTCCGCGCATTCTCCAGTAGGTTCGGACGGCTCGAACCAGCAAGGGCGCCAGCGTTACGACCAGAGCGCCCGCCAAAAGCGCCGCAACAATCAGGAAAAGCCAAGCGCTGGCTGACATGATCCACCTCCCGCCGGTCCGGTGGCTCGTTGTCCGCTGCGGCAAGCAATGCGCGCGGGCCGACTAGTTCAAATGTAAGTCCGAAGACTCGGCTTTGTCAATGACGCCGGGATCCGTCTTCTGTCGGCGACGAAATCACGCGATAGCCGGCATAAAGCAGAAGAAACGCGCCGACCGTGCAAACGACTGCGGGGCCGCTTGGAAAATCCCATCGATAGGAGGCCGCTAGGCCGATCGCCGATGCGAGCATTCCCGTCCCCCAAGCAAGGGCAAGACGTCCCGGCCAGGTGTCGGCGCTACCAACCGCGATGATCGCCGGTCCGACGAGGTAGGTAAACACCATGAGAATACCGCCAACGCCGACCGCCAGCGTGATGACGATCGCGAAGGAACCGTAGAACGCAAAGTCCCACATGCGCACCGAAAGTTGCTTGGCGAACGCGCCCTCGGGGTCCTCGCTGATCAAGGAGAAGCGATCGCGCAGCGCATAGTGCAGCATTCCGACTAGCGTGAAAACTGCGAGGTCTCGTAGTACGTCGCTCCACGTTACCCAAAGGATCGCGCCGGCAAGCAGCTCCTTGATATGCTCGGCGCCTTCCGGAGCCCGGTCGGCGATTAGAATCGCCAGCGCCGAGGCGACGACGTAGGTGATGCCGATCACGGCTTCTTGGGGAATGCGTTCGCGGCGGCTGCGCGTCCAACTGAGCACCGCGGCGCCCAGCAAGGCCGCGCCCAGCGAGTAACCGAGGGATGCCCATGTTCCCGTCTCGTGTCCCGCGAAGAATCCCACCAAGGTTCCCAGGGCCGCGATCTGTGCCAGCGCGAGGTCCACGAAAATCACCCGCCGGAGAATGACGTGGATGCCGAAGTAGCCGAGAATACCCGCCAGAAGCAGCGATGCCGCCAACGGTGCGGCGAGAAACTCCAAGATCGCGATCATGTCATTTCTCCTGAGCGTATGCCGCGAGTAGGCGATCCAACCACAGATCGACCATCGCAAAGTAATCGCCGTCGGTGCCGCCCGACGGCTCGATCGGCACGCGGACCACGCTGCAGCCGGTTCGATCCGCAATCAGCTGCGGTTTGCTCGGCGCAAAATACGTCGCCGACAGGACCACGGGGATCTTCTGCCGTTCTATTTTCTGGATCAGATCGTAGACATGACGCGCCGAAGGCGGAATGCCGGGCTTGGTCTCGACGTAGTCGACGACTTCCAGGCCGAACAGCGTCGTAAAATAGATCCAGTTCTTGTGGTAGGCGATGATCTTCTTGCCCCTGAGCGGTAGAGCTCGGCCGAGCCAGCCGCCGAGGTGCTCGATCAAAGGCCGACCTTGGTACGTCTTGCTTTCCAGGAACGCGATCAGTTTGCCTTGCTGGGCCAGTGGATCGAGAAGATCGGCTCCCAGGAGGTCGAGAAGTTTTTCGCCGTAGAGTGCGACGTTGATGTGGCGCTCGAACGCTGCAAGCTGTTTGCGGTAGAAGCCTCCGGCGCCACTGTCCACGCGCTCGAGTCCGCCCGCGATGTTGCGAGCGATGATCTTTGCGTTGATCGGACTCGTATGGACGTGGGGGTTGCCGTAGATATGAACGTCGCCGGCGGCGCGACTGGTGGCGGTCGGCACGTCAAGCATGGAAACGCCGGCGCTGGCGGCGACGAATCCGCTCTGCCCGTCTCGAATGCGGGTGTTGCCGGATTTGTCGACCAGCGTCGGAGCCCACAGTTCCAGGTCGAGGCCGGTGGTGACGAATACGTCGGCGTCTTGAAGCATGAGCGCAAGCGACGGTTTGGGCTTGACGAAATGGGCGTCCTCGTCCGGGTGCGAAATCGAAGAGGCCGTGATACGCGAGCCGCCGATTTCGCGCGCGATCGCGGCATAAGAGGGCAGGGTCGTCACGACCTTAATCGTCGCGTCGGCTCGTCCGGCAGCCAGTAGCGAGACCGCGAGAGCGGTAACGATGGTTCGGTTTCGAAGGCTAAACGTACGGTGCTGGCGAGTATCCATTGTTGGTTCCTCTTACGGTTCAGTAGTTTTCGTGCTTGTGAGGACCGGCGGCCCAGGTGAATTGCAGGAGTACCCGGTGGTCGGTGTCGTGTTCCGCTTCGTTGCGTGCCCACTGATACATCGCGCGCAGGCGCACGTATTCGCTCTGCCACCAACTCAGGTAGGGCCCGATTCTCCAGCGTTCAGAGGCGCCGTCGAAGGGATCCTCGGCGAAGTCGTAGTGCAGACCGGCATACAAGTTCCGGCGCAGCAGTCCTTCGAGGTAGCTGTAGCCGCCCCAGGCGTCGTGCCTGCTGCCGCCTGGGTCCTCGCGTTGCGACAGCAGGACTTCGCTACGCCAAGTCACTTCGCGGTACTTGGCTCGCGCGGGAGGCTGCCAGTGCAACGTCAGGTCGCTACCCCAGATTCGGCTGTCCCGTTTGTCCGCCTCGCGTCCGCCGACTGCCGAAAGTCCCCAGTCCAGATAGGTTGAAGCCGACAGGTCCCAGTAGTGGCGCAGTGTCGCCAACGCTACCAGCCGTTCGAACGAACCGGCGCCGAAGGGCTCGGCGGAACCGTCGGTCAGTTGCAGGGTAAACTCGGCGGCCGAGGCCCACGGGACGCCGGGCATCCACTCGACCGACACGCCGGTTTGGGCGAGCCCCTCTTCGCCGAAGAACGACTGCAGGACCAGCGGGTACTCCGGTTGCGGGAGCGCGTGCAGATGGTAGCGATTGAGCGCGCCGAAGCTCTGCCGCATCTTGCCCACGCGCAGCGTCAGGCCGCGGGCGAGGCCGGTGTATTTGATGTAGCCCTCTTCGACGTCCACTTCATCGGGTGCAAAAGAAATCGTCCACTTGGTCGACGAGAAGGGATCCAAGGCTGCCTGCAAGTCGAGTTCGAACTCACGGGCGTCGAAGGTCTTTCGTGCGCCTTCGGCTCGCGCAACCACGTCTCCGGTAAACGATATCTCGGGGTTGAGGCGATTGAGGTTGCGCTCGTGGCCGACGTTTGCCGCTGCTTGCTCGGCGCTCGTTTTGGCACTGCCAGCAGTTGCCGTGGTTGCCGTGGCGCCGCGCGCAGTGCCTCCTACCTGGCTGCCGGCGGCAAGACCGGCCGCTTTGCGCAAGGCCTCGAGTTCGTCGTTTCCGCCGGAGATGCCGTGTGCGCGGGCAGCCTCGCCGCTCGCTGTGGCAGCACCCTCGAGTCGCTCGAGGCGTTGCTCCAACTCGCGGATGCGCTCTTCGTAATCCTGGCGCAGTTGTTCCACTTGCTGCTGCACTGCGACTAGCGCGTCGCTGCGGTCGCCTTCGGCCGAACAAGGCGACGCTACCGCAAGTTCGACGAAACAAAGTACACTGACAATCAGGGCGTAGCTCGTTGATGCTCGTTTCACCGTATCCTCCCTGCGCGCGGCGGCGGACCGCCGGCGTGCTAAGCAACGCGGGTCGGACGGCGGCGGAGAGGAAGTGACAGGTTCGCCGCCCGGCCGTGCTCGATCGGACGTCTACTGCTTAGACCGGGGGCGCGCGAGGAGGGGCTTCGCTGTGTGCGAGTCGAGAGACTGTGGATGTGGAGCCGACACGGGGGGCAGGCGCCGGCGGCGGGATCAGAGGGCGCAAAAGCCCGCCGCTGTCCAGGCCTGTGGCCAGATGGTGCGCCATCGTGCAGGCCGGACAGGGGAACGTCTTGCCGGAGGCCGCGGGGCTGGTCTGCGCAGACTCACCGGCCGCGAATGCGGCGCTGCCGGGGTGGTTGTGCCACGCGCCGAGGACGGCCGCGGCGGCGACGCAAGCCAACAGAATTGCCGAGAAGCCTTTGCTGGGACGCGGTTTGATCAACGGCATCGGGAGCCCTGCTCGGACCCGCAAGCTTCACCGTAGCCCTCCGCGGGTCACGTTGTCAACCGCGGGAAGACTCTCGACCAGCGATCTGTAACAGCGCCGGCAGAACCACCACATCGGCCGCCCATGCAAGGATCACGATCGCCGTCAGCACCCCGGCAAGCCACTGATTGCCGCGGAATACGGAGAAGAACATGGCCGAGAAGCCGACCGCGAGAACGGCCGAGGTGATCGTGATCGGAGTGCCGGTGTCGGAAACCGCTGTCGATAGACGGCGGCTGGTCTTTGCAGCCAGAAGAAAATGGATCGTATCGTCGACGATCAGGCCGAGAGCGACGGCCGGCGCGACGATCAGCTGCGAGCTGAATCCTCTGCCTAGCCAGCCTAGTGCCCCCAAGGCGATTGCCAGCGGTGCCAGGTTCACGAGTAGCGCAAGAAGCCACCAGGTAGGAGAACGCAGCGCAATCAAGAGCAACACTGCGACGGCTACGAAGGCGACGAGAAAACCACGCACGAGTTCGTCGAGCATTCGCCGTTCCAGGTTCTTGTAGAGAAGAGGCCATCCGCCGAGATGCACTTGGAAGAGGTCGTCCAGGTTTGCGCGGAATCCTTCCAGATCGCGAGCGAGTTTCGGAAACAATTCGGGTTGCATCATGCGCATGCGTGCAACGATGCGCAGCGTTCGACTGCTTGGATCAATCCATTCGGCCAGCGCGCTACGCTGGGTAGCCGAAAT
>CAZJCO010000240.1:0-4785 GCA_964544375.1 uncultured Myxococcales bacterium | reverse complement strand
GTCTCCAAGGCCGCCGTGCCGCTCTACGTTGCTGGTCAGGCGCCAGCGCTTGCCGACGTAGTGGCGGCGGCGCGCGAGATACTGGCCGATGGAAGCGCCGAAGGTGTCCTAGACCGGTACATTGCATTGTCTAACATAAGTACGTGATACTAGATGATATTTTGGCGTCTAAGCGACGCGAAGTGCAGGCCGTTCGTGGGCAGGTCGCGGTTGAAACGCTGCGCCGCAATCCGCTCTACGATGAGCCGCGCCGCGCTTTTGCCGAGCGGCTGCGAAACAGCGCTGGGCGCCGCGTGGTCGCCGAGATCAAGCGTATGTCGCCTTCGCGCGGAGTGATTCGCGATGCCTTCGATCCGGTAGAGCACGCGCGCGACTACGAGGCGGCGGGCGCCGCCTGTATCTCGGTTCTTACCGATGGTCCGTATTTTGGGGGTAGTCTCGACGATCTTGTCGCGGTTCGGCAGACTAGCCGACTGCCTCTACTGAGAAAGGACTTTCTGGTAGATCCCTACCAGGTTGTCGAAGCGCGCGCTTTCGGCGCCGACGCGGTCCTTTTGATCGTTGCCGCGCTTGCCGGCGGCGAGCTCGAAGAGATGCTCGAGGTGGTGCGCGCCGAAGGGCTCTGTGCTTTGGTGGAGGTGCACACGGCGGCCGAACTCGAAGCGGCTGTTGCCGTCGGCGCGGAAGTTATCGGGATCAACAACAGAGATCTCACGACCTTCGAAACGACGACGCGGGTGACGTACGAATTACTGCCGCGCGTGTCGAGGCCGCGCTTGGTGGTTTCGGAAAGCGGGCTCGGTGAGGAAGGCGAGCTGGCGCGACTCGAAAGCGCCGGGGTGGACGCTTTCCTGATCGGCGAAGCGCTGATGCGTGCCCAATCCCCGGGAGCGGCGCTGGCGCGTCTGCTGAGCGTATGAGCGTTTGGGTGAAAATTTGCGGCGTTACGCGCGTCGTCGACGCACTGACCGCGGCCGAAGCGGGAGCAGATGCCGTTGGCATCAATTTCTATACGAAGAGCGCGCGCTATTGTACGCCGCAACGTGCCGCCGAAATCGTCGCTGCCTTACCGCGCGATATCGAAAGCTACGGCGTATTCGTCGGGGCAACGCGAAGCGAGATCGAAGAGACCCTGGAACGCAGCGGCGTCGGTGGAATTCAGTTCCACGGCGATGAGCCGTTGGACGCGATCCGTGGCTGGCCGTGTCCGGTGATCCGAGCGGTACCGGTGTGTTCGCGGGAGCAGGTGATCGAGGCGCTCGAGGAAGCCGGCGAATACCGATTACTGCTCGACCATCCCTCGGGCGGAGGTAGCGGGCGGCGCTTCGACGAAAGCGAGGTTGCCGGCATCGATCTGGGGCGGACGATCGTTGCCGGCGGTTTGACGCCTCGATCGGTGGCCGATGTAGTAAGATGCTTGCGACCCTACGGAGTGGACACGGCCGGCGGGGTAGAGAGCGCACCGGGGGTCAAAGACCAACGGCTAGTTCGAGAGTTCGTACGACATGCGAAAGCTGCCTGACCGCAAAGGACACTTTGGAAGCTTCGGCGGCCGCTACGTACCGGAAACGCTGATGCCGGCGATCTCCGAGCTCGAGGCGGCATACGCCCGCTGGGCTCGCGACAAGGAATTTCGTGCGGAGTTGGCACGTCTCCATCGCGAATATACCGGGCGGGAGACTCCATTGTATTTCGCCCGTCGGCTCAGCGAAAAGGTCGGCGGGGCGCGCATCTATCTCAAGCGTGAGGATCTCTGCCACACAGGAGCGCACAAGATCAACAATACGCTCGGGCAGGGCCTGCTCGCCATGCGCATGGGCAAGCGGCGAATCATTGCCGAGACCGGTGCAGGTCAACACGGTGTGGCGACGGCGACGGTTGCCGCGTTGTTCGGGCTCCGTTGCGAGGTGTTCATGGGCAGTGAAGACGTCCGGCGGCAGGAGCTGAACGTCTTTCGCATGAAGCTTCTCGGCGCCTCGGTGCGCGCCGTCGATAGCGGCAGCAGGACGCTCAAAGATGCGATCAACGAGGCGATGCGCGATTGGGTGACCAACGTTGCCAACACCTACTATCTGGTCGGTTCGACGATGGGGCCGCACCCGTATCCTGTCATGGTACGCGACTTCCAATCCGTGATCGGGCGCGAGGTACGGCGTCAGATCGTTCGTGCCGAAGGGCGTCTGCCGGATCTTTTGGTCGCCTGTGTCGGCGGCGGCAGCAATGCCATGGGACTGTTCTATCCGTTCCTCGGTGACGATGTCGGTTTGGTAGGCGTCGAAGCGGCCGGACGCGGACTCGATGCCGGGGCGCACTCGGCATCGATCTGCCGCGGACAGGTCGGCATTCTGCACGGAAAGAAGACCTACCTGTTGCAGGACGAACTCGGGCAGGTGCGCGAAGCGCATTCGATTGCGCCTGGACTCGATTATCCTGGCGTAGGGCCGGAACACGCTTACCTGCACGAGAGCGGCCGTGCGACCTACGTCGCCGTTACCGACGACGATGCGGTGGAGGCGCTTTCGGTGCTGTCGCGCTGCGAGGGCGTGATTCCGGCGCTCGAGAGTGCGCATGCCGTCGCGCACGCAATGCGTGCGGCCCGTGAAATGAAGCGTGACGACATCATCGTGGTCAATCTCTCCGGGCGTGGCGACAAGGACATGCCGGCGGTTGCCGATTACTTGGAGGGCGCTGGTGGCGAGTAGCGGAAGAATCGCGCGCTCTCTTGCCCGACTTGCTCGCGAACGACGCAAGGCGTTGGTGCCGTTCTTCTCGGTGGGTGATCCGGACTTGGAGACGACTCGATCCGTCGTCCTCGAGGCAATCGAGGCGGGCGCGGATCTGGTCGAACTCGGCGTTCCTTTCTCGGATCCGATTGCCGACGGACCTGTCATCCAAGCGTCGAGCCAGCGGGCTCTGGCTGCCGGCAGTTCATTGCCGCGTGTTCTCGAATTGGTGTCCCGCTTGCGCGAACAGACCGACGTTCCGTTCGTCCTGTTCGGATATGCCAACCCGTTTTTTCGCTACGGGGAAGACCGCCTGGCACGTGACGCTCGGTCGGCCGGCGTCGACGGCGTCCTGTGCGTCGACCTGCCGCCCGAAGAAGCGTCGCAAATGGTATCGGCATGCCGGCGGGCCCGCGTCGATAGGATCTTTCTTCTTGCGCCTACCAGCACGGACGATCGGATGCGGGCCGTGGCGCGCGTGGCGAGCGGCTTTGTCTACTTCGTATCGGTGACGGGAGTCACCGGCGCACGCAGCGCGGCGCCGGCTGGAATCGAACCAATGGTCGCCTCGGTGCGCGAGACCACCGGCCTGCCGGTCGGTGTCGGTTTCGGGATCTCGTCGCCGGAGCAGGCGGCAGCGGTGGCCGCTTACGCGGATTTGGTCATCGTCGGCTCGGCGCTCGTGCGGGTCATCAACCAGTCCGGAACATCGGCAGCCGCCTCGGCCGTACGCCGCTTGGTTCGGTCCCTGCGCGCCGGCATCGACCGAGAATCCGGGAGCGTCGCGTGAACTACGAGCAGGCGCTCGAATGGATGTATGCGCTCGAGGCGCGGGCCGGCATGGATTTCCGGCTGGAGCGCTTCCGCTGTGTCTTGCAGGCATTGAAGGACCCGCAACGCGCGTTTCCGGCGATCCACGTGGTCGGAACCAACGGAAAAGGTTCGACTGCGGCGATGCTGCACTCGATCTACCACCGTGCGGGCGTTCGAGTGGGGCTCTACACTTCGCCGCACTTGGTTTCTTTTTGCGAGCGGATTCGCGTCGGCGATCGGATGATATCGAGGGAATCCGTTATCGAGAAGCTCGAGATCGTGCGCGCCGGCTCGCGGCGTGCTTCGGTTTCGCTCACGTTTTTCGAGATCGTCACGGCGATGGCTTTTCTCGAGTTTCGAGAGGCGTCGGTCGATCTCGCGGTGGTCGAGGCGGGTCTCGGCGGCAGACTCGACGCGACCAACGTGCTCCGTACGATCGCTGTTGCCCTTACGTCGATCGGCAAAGACCACGAACGTTTTCTCGGCGACTCGCTCGAGGACATCGCGGGCGAGAAAGTCGCGGTGGTCGCTAGCGGCGTGACGCTCGTCAGTGGCCCGCTCCCAGCGCCGGCGCTGCGCGTCGTGCGCCAGCACGTGGCGACGTCTGACTCGGATTGGCGGCACTACGGAAGGGACTTCGGTCCGGTCGATGCGGCGGGCTGTGGATTCGGGAGCGCCGGCTTGTTGGGGGAGCATCAACGCAGGAACGCGGCGGTCGCAAGAACCGTAGTCGAGGTCGTCGGAGATCGTTTTCCTATCAGCGACGAGCAGATCGCCTCGGGTATCGGCGCTACGCGCTGGCCGGGCCGTCTAGAAATGTTCGGTAGCCGGCCTTTGCTGCTGGTCGACGGAGCGCATAACCCGCAAGCGGTCGACTGCTTGCGAGAGGCGTTGCCCGAACTGGTCGGAGACAGGCCGGTGGTGCTTTTGTTCGGCGTATTGGAGGACAAAGATTGGCGGGAGATGTTGTGCCGACTGCTGCCAGTCTGCGATCATGTGGTGTTGGCACCGATTGCAGACAACCGTCGCGCGCTCGATCCCCGGCGGGTGCGCCCGTGGATAGGCGGGCGGCGTCCGGGAAGCGGCGCGGCCGCCGCCGCGGGCGGGCTTCGGGAAGCCGGAGAGATCGCCGGTCCCGCTGGAGCGGGACTCATTACGGGGTCGGTCTTCCTCGTCGGGGGGGTGTAGCTCGAGTTGCGGAGGCGGGCCGACGGACGGCTTTCGGGGTGGCGGGGGGCGCCGCCGGATC
>CAZJCO010000239.1:0-4786 GCA_964544375.1 uncultured Myxococcales bacterium | reverse complement strand
GTGGGACTCGGCGTTTGCGACCGGCCGCTCGGCGGGATCGGCCTCGAACAGGAAGCGCACGTCGTAGTGCCAGTGGGCCGCCTCCCCTGCCGTCGCCGGGATCTCGTGCAGATCGAGATCGAAGATCTCTTCGCTGGTCAGGCGCAAGCTCGCCAGTCCCGTTTCCTCGCGCGCTTCGCGAAGGGCTACACGGACCAGGTCTCTCTCGCCGTCGGCGTGACCACCGGGCTGCAGCCAGCGCCCGAGTTTACGGTGGTGGACCAAAACCGCGCGGCGGCGCTGCGGGTCGACGATCCAGGCCGAGGCCGTGAGGTGGCCGGCACGTCGCTCGCGCTCAAAACAATCGGCGTTATCGGCGACGAAGCCGTTTACCCGGCGCGCCGCCTCCCGCGACGTCGGTTCTCGCCCGGCAAAACGGGCGACCGCCTCACGAAGCGCCTGCCGATGCATCGCCGGCAGCGGCCCTCACTGGCCTCCGAGAAGGCTGCGGGCGATCTGTGACGTCTGGATCTCGTCGGTGCCCGCGTAAATCTGCAGCACCTTGGCGTCGCGGCAGAGCTGCTCGACTTGATACTCCGACATGTATCCGTTGCCGCCAAAGAGCTGCACGGCCTCCATGCACACTTCGACCGCCGCCTGGGCCGAATAGAGCTTCATCGCCGAAGCCTCGGCCAAGGTTGGACGCTGCCCGCGCTCGGATAGCTCGATCTGGCGAAAAACGAGATTCTGGATGTTCATTCGCGCGACTTCCATTTTGGCGATCTTGAGCTGGATCAGCTGGAACTCGCCGATCGGCCGCCCGAACTGGACACGTGAGCGAGCGTAGTCGAGCGAAAGCTCGAGCGCCTGCTCGACCATGCCGAGCGCCATCGCCGCCACGCCCGTGCGCTCCATCGAAAAGGTGTCCTTGGCTCCCTGGCGTGCCGACACGTTCTCGCTCTCGCCGAGCAGATGGTCGCAACCGACGCGTACGTCCTCCAAAAACAGCATGCCCGTCGGCGAAGAATGAAGTCCCATTTTGCGAAGCGGCTTGGATTGCGTAAGGCCGGCCGCGCCCTTCTCGACGACGAACGAAAGGGCTTTCCGGTCCTCGGGCGCCGATCCGTCGTCGAGCTTGCAGATGAAGACGATCGTGTCGGCATAGGGGCCGTTGGTGATGAAGGTCTTGGTGCCGTTGAGAACGTACTCGTCGCCGTCGCGCCGAGCGGTGGACTTCATGCCGCCGAAGGCGTCCGATCCGGAGTCCGGCTCGGTGATGGCCCACGCACCGACCTTGTCGAAGGTCAGCAGATCGAGTGCCCAGCGTTCCTTTTGCGCAATCGTTCCCTTCGCCATGATGGCGGCCGGTGTGAGCCCCAAACTCACCCCCATAGCGGTAACGATGCCCGGACAATAGCGGCACAGCTCGATCACCGGGATCATCTGCATTGCCATGCCGTCGCCCGCTCCCTCGCCTTTCGCTTCCTCGGCGCCCTTGCCGCTCTCGGCTTTCTTGGCCCGTTCGATCTGCTTTGCAAAGCGCGTGCGCGCCATCTCGTCGATGCCGAACGTCCGCACCATCTTGCGGATCACGTCGTAGGGCGGATCGTCTCCGTGTTCGAGATCTTCGCGTCGCGGTGCGATTTCGTCATTGATGAAGCGGCGAATCGCCTCTCTCATCATCAGTTGTTGCTCGTTCCATTCGATCATTTTGCTTCTCTCCGAAACCCGCCGGTCGGCGTTCGGCTCTCGACACGGCCGCGTCGGCGGTCGATCGGACCGAGGCCACCCAGGCCGCGTGGCGCAGCTCGTTGCTCTAGCAGATGCCGGGGCGGGGAAAGCCCGGACGCTTAGAAACTACCGAACTGGAAGTACGGGCCGATCGTAAAGGTGTCGATCGCGCTCTCGTCGAAGCGCTCCCATTCGGCTCGTATGCCCAGCCCCTTGGGCAGCGAATCGGGAAGGTCGTAGGTCGCACCGAAGCCGTAGGTAAGTTCTTCGTCCGTGCTGTCGGAATTTGTACCGATCAACACCCCGACCTTGCCGAACAAGGTGAGCTTTTCGCAAATCGGGAACATCGGAACCAGCGCCGCATGGACGCCGTCGACGTCTTCGGCCTCGGTCGGATCGCCGGGATTGACGTAGCCCCCCTCAATTGCCAGGTAACGATGCGCGCGCACCCAGAACATCATGCGCCAAGAAAACGCTTCGTTGTCGATGTGCTCGAACTCACTGACGCCAACACCGAATCCGGCATAAAGCCCACGCTCGGGATGCTCCGTCTTCTTGGCCGCGTGCGCGCTGCCCACACCCATCAGTACCATGGTACAAACGGCGACGATCGCCACGGCGTACTTGATCTGCTTCATCGGCTTCCCCATCCGTTCCTTACAAACACGATTACTGGATAACTGCTCGTCTCTCGCCGCTTTCGGGCCGACCCCGGCCAGCGGCTCGAGCCCGAAGGCTTCCGGACGGTACAGTAGTGGGACGAAGCCACTTTGGCAAGACCAGGTCCGCCGCGGCGAGCCGGCGGCCGATTTCGGCTAGAATACCCCGGTGCGAAACCGGCGGGCAGCACTCGGTGGAGCGGTTTGGCGCGGGCCTCGCCTTCGGGCAGTCTGCGCGGCCCTGGCGATCGTGGTCTGCTCGGCCGCCGCCGGATGCAGCGCGCGTGCTCCGGCCAACATCGACGATGCTTGCGCGATCTTCTCCGAGCGCCACGGCTGGTACGACGACGTCGGCCGCAGCGAGCGGCGCTGGGGTATCCCGGCCCACGTTCAGCTCGCCATCATTCACCAAGAGTCACGTTTCCGTGCCAAGGCGCGCCAGCCGCGCCGGCGCTACCTGGGTTTCATCCCCGGACCGCGCCGGACGAGCGCCTACGGCTACACCCAGGCGATCGAACCGACCTGGGATGAGTACCGCCGAGCGACCGGCCACGGCGGAGCCGATCGCGACGACTTCGGCGATGCCTGCGATTTCATCGGCTGGTATTGCGCGCGCAGTTCGCGTCGTCTGGGGATCGACAAGAGCGACGCCTACCGGCTCTACATCGCCTACCACGAAGGGGACGGCGGCTACCGCCGCGGCAGCTATCGCCGCAAAGCCTGGCTGCTTCGAGTCGCCGAAAAAGTACGCAACCGTGCCGTACGCTACCGCCGGCAGCTCGCCTCCTGTCGCTCCCGGCTCGAGCGCCGCTGGCGTCTTTGGCCCTTCTGAGCAGCCTTCTTTGGTGATGGCCGCGTTATCCCGGTAGGATTCGCCGGCAGCCGGCGTCACCCTGGAAGTCTCGGCTGCCGGAGGAGGCCTATGAGCGAACTGGAATACGTCGAACTAGCGCGCGACTGCGAAGCCATCAGCATTCCCGAGGGCCGCCATGTCACGCTTCCGGCGGGTACGGGCGCCCACATCATGCAGTCCCTCGGCGGTTCTTTTACGCTGCAAGTACGCAGCCACGGCGGTCTGTTTCGCATTCGCGGCGGCGATGCCGAGGCGATCGGCAAGCCCGTGCCCGAGGAATCACTTGCGTCAGCCGCGCCCGATGCCGACCTGGAAGAACGCGTTTGGGCTGCGCTCCGCACTTGCTACGACCCGGAGATCCCGATCGACATCGTTGAACTCGGGCTGGTTTACGACACTCGCATTTCGGCCGTCGACGGCGGCCAGCGCGTCGACGTCAAGATGACGCTGACGGCTCCCGGATGCGGCATGGGAGCGGCGATTGCCGCCGACGCCGAAGACAAGTTGCGCGCGATCGACGGCGTAAGCGATGCCAGCGTTGAAGTGGTTTGGGATCCTCCCTGGAATCCCCACATGATTTCCGAAGAAGGCCGCAAGCGACTCGGGATCACCTGACGAGCGCTCGAAGATATTCGAAGATAACGGAGAGCCGACATGGCCGAACCACAGATTCTCGAAGAAGAACTAGAAGAAGCGCCCGAGCCGCAGGCCGTCGGCGAAGGCGCGGACTGGAACACCGTCGAACGGGCGTTCCTCACCCGACGCAGCATTCGCCGCTTCAAGAAGAAGCAGGTGCCCGCCTATCTCATCCGCCGGATCTTGGAGATCGGCCGCTTCGCACCTTCGCAAGGCAACTGCCAACCGTGGAAGTTCGTGGTCGTCCGCGAACCCGACATGCTGCGGGAGATGGAAGAGTACTGCGTCGAGCGCTGCAAAAAGATGTCGTCGGCGATCGACTACGCGACCCACCGCAAAGGAACGCTCAAGTACTTTAGCGCCCGGCTGATGGCGCGCCTGTTCGCCGCGATGGACCCCGGCATGCTGCATCCGGTACCGGTCTCCGGCATGACGGCAATTGCCGAGGGACGATTTCGCGTCTTTCACGCGGCGCCGACGGTCATCCTGTTGCTGATGGACAAGCACGGCGTCGGAGTCCCCGAAGTCGACGTCGGCATCGTCGGCACGAACATCATCATGGCCGCCGAAAGCCACGGCCTGGGAACCTGCTGGATCGGCTTCTCGAAACTGCTCAATCGCAGCAAGCCGTGGCGCGCGCGCCTCGGCATCACCGACCGTTGGGAACTCGTCGAAGCAATTTGCGTAGGCTACACGGTAGGCAAGCCCGACCAGCACATGATCGAACGGCCGACCCACGAAATCGCCTGGTTCGAAAACGGCGAGCGAAACATTCTCTACTGAAACCAGGAGCTTCCCCATGTCGATGCTTAGCCGAATGTTTTTCGCAGACTTTCCCGCCTGGGACGACCCGCAAGCCTGTCGGTTCTACCGCGTCGAGATCGACTTGGAGGCCTGTCACTGCTGCAAAGTGTACACGGTTTCTTGT
>CAZJCO010000238.1:0-4818 GCA_964544375.1 uncultured Myxococcales bacterium | reverse complement strand
GACGATCCTGCGGCAGACTTTCCCATGCGTCGGGTACTCGCGCGTAGCACGACGTTTCGCGAAGCCGACTTGATCGACTTCGCCGTGCAGGAGATGGAAAATGGGCTAAGAGAGGCCAGCGTCGAGGTACGACGTTCCGTGCTGCCGCGCTTGCTCGACCTCGGCATGTTCTCGACCGCTCTGCGCAGCGCGTTGGACCTGTACCAACGCAAAGCGATCCGGGAATCACAACTCTATCCCTACCTCTATCCGCACGCCTTCGCCGAGGTGATCGCACGCGAAACCTCGGCACGATCGCTTGATCCGTTCTTGGTCTACAGCTTGATCCGCCAAGAATCGGCGTTCGACCACCGTGCCGTTTCTCGCGCCGACGCCGTCGGGCTCATGCAACTGCTGCTGCCTACCGCGCGGCGCGTCGCCGCCGCGATCGGCGCCGGCGCCACCATCGAGCGCCGCGACCTGTTCGTTCCCGAAACCAACATTCGGCTGGGCACCGCTTACCTCAGGCAACTCTCGCAGCGTTTCCGCGGCAATCGAATTCTCATGCTTGCCGGCTACAACGCCGGAGAACGTGCTGCCGAACGCTGGCAACAACGCCTTCAGGGGCGAGCGCAAGACGAGTTCGTCGAACTGATCTCGTATCGGGAGACCCGCGGTTACGTCAAGAAAATCCTGCGCAACCTGCGCAACTACCGTCGTCTCTACGCACAGCCGCAGCCGCTCGATTCAATCGAGCGCGTCGAGAAGTCGGCGCGGTAAGCCGCCGAAGGCGCCGTTCGACATACACACCACCAAATCGCCTGCGCCCAGCTCACGGGGAAGCCGTTCGAGAATTTCTTCGGGGCCATCGGCGCTCCACGCTTTCAGACCCGCCGCCCGCAGCGACTCGAGCAAGCGCGGTACCGATAGCATTTGCTCCTCCGACAGTGGGTCGTTTTCTTTGCGGTAGACGGCACTGACCACGGCGATGTCGGCACGTGCCAAAGCCGTTGCGTAGTCGTCCTGAAAGACCGCGCGGCGGCTGGTGTTTGAGCGCGGCTCGAACACTGCGCAAAGCCGGCGCTGGGGATAGCGCCCGCGCAACGCATCGAGGGTCGCAGCCACCGCCGTCGGATGGTGGGCAAAATCATCGACGACGAGCACGCCGCCGCGCTCTCCGACAACTTCTTGCCGGCGCGCCGCACCGCGAAAGCTGAGCAAGGTTTCGGCCACCGCCCGGCGGTCGACGCCGAGCTCACGACACAAGACGTACACCGACAACGCGTTGAGAACGTTCATGCGGCCGCACAGTCGCAGGACCAGCCGATCCTCCTTGCGGCCGCGTCGAAAAACATCGAAGCGCAGTCCCGCCTCGTCTTCTTCCCGCAGGGCGGCGTGCCATTCCCACTCGCTGGAAAGGCCATAGCCATACTCGATCAAGCGACCGCGGCCGACGCCGCGCAGGGTCGAACGCAGATTGCCGCAGTCGCCGCAGCCCACCAATGGCGCGCCCTGCGGCAGCAACTCGGCAAGCTCCCGAAAGGCCTGCCGGACATGCTCGAGGTCACGGTAGATATCGGCATGATCAAACTCGATGCTACTGACGATGGCGGCACTCGGCCGGTAATGAAGAAACTTCGGCCGCTTGTCGAAATAGGCCGAATCGTATTCGTCCCCTTCGATGACGAAAGGTCGCCCGCTGCCGGCGCGCGCAAACTGCCCGAGATCCCGCACCAGACCGCCCACGAGATATCCCGGATCGAGTCCGGCAACTTCCAAGCTGCGCGCCAATAAGCCGGTCGTCGTCGTCTTACCATGGGTACCGGTAACGACCAGGGATTGGCGGTCGTCAAGAAACAGTCGCGACACGGTTTCGGGAAACGACCATCGGCGAATGCCCAACCGTTCGACTTCGCGAGCTTCCTCGTTGCTCGCGGGAATTGCGTTACCGACCACCGTCAGATCGGGCTGCGGGCTCAGGTGCTCGGGCGAAAACCCCGAGGCCAACTCGATGCCTGCCGCACGCAATACGTCGCTCATCGGCGGAAACGCCGCGCGGTCACAGCCGGTCACCTGCAAGCCTTTCTCTTTCAGCATCACGGCCAACGGCGCCATCCCCACCCCGCAGGCCGCGATCAGGTGCACGCGTTCGATTTTCTCTCGCATGATCGTGGCGATCCTTTCAGCCGAGCGCACCGAACACGGCGTCGTGGAACGACGGCCGCCACTCGGCGATCCCCCGCTGCTGTCGCTCCGGGTGCACCCGGTTGCTCAGTACGACGACGATCAGTTCGCGCTCGAGGTCGATCCAAATCGATCCGCCGGTGAATCCGAGGTGGCCGACCGCGCGCTGCGAGATCTTCGAACCGGCCGACGACGCCTCGGGCGACGGCGTGTCCCAACCACCCGTCCAACTCCTCCCCGGCAGGGGCGTCGCCCACAAGCGGCGAACCAAGTCCGGTTCGAAAAGCGAGCTTCGGCCGAGCCACGACGCCAAATACTGCTGCGCTAGAAGAAAGACCTCGCGAGCAGTGCCGAACCAGCCCGCGTGGCCCGCCACACCGCCCATCGCATAGGCGTTCTCGTCCTGCACGACGCCGCGAATTTGCCGCCCGCGCCACAGGCAGATGCCGCAAGGCGCCGTGCGCTCGGCCGGCGGACGCCAGGCACGACTCTTCTCGCAGGCCAGATCGACGAAGCCGCTGTCGCTCAGACCCAGCGGCCGGCACAGCCGGCTGCGGGTCCAAGCGGTCAAGTCAATCCCTAGCGACCGCTGCAGGATGGCGCCGAGCAAAATGTAGCCAACATCGCTGTAGCACTCGGCGGTACCGGCAGCGGCGATCATCGGTTCGGCCGCGGCCAGTTCTTCGATGCGGCGGCGGCCGGCGAGTGTTGCGGCAAGCGGCTTGCCGCAACGACTTTCTTCCTCTGCGAGAAACGCAAAATAGGGCTGCCAGGCAGGCAGGCCCGAGCGGTGGAAAAGCAGATCCGCTACGCTCACCCGACGCCGGCCGGCATCCGCGTTGCGAGCGAACAGCGGGAGCAGCTCGGCAACGGTCGTATCGAGCGACAGGCTCCCCGCGGCGAACGCGCCAATCAGGCAGCTCACGGTCACCAGCGGCTTGGTCAGCGAAGCAACGTCGTAAATCGTATCCAAGGTCGCCGGCCGGGCTGCCTCGGTGCCGTCGATCGTTCCGGCGGCCCCTTCAAACAACAATTCGTCGCAGCTACCGACGACCGCCGCCACGCCGGGGAAGACGCCGCGGTCGACACCGCGCTCGAGACAGCGACGGATGGCGGAGAACTTGACAGCCGCGCTCACGCGAAGGCGTCCTCGAGCAGATAGATCCTCGCGCACTCGCCATCGACCCGCACGCGGCAGCCGAACGGCAACGCGACGTTGTCGGAACCGTGACCGGCCTCCAATCCGAAAACGATCGGGAAAGATCCGTCCGACAGTACGTCGAGGACGATCTCACGCAACAGTGCTGGCCCCTCGCCATCATCGCAATCGGTCATCGGACCGAGAACCAAAGCCGCGATGTCGTCGAACTTGCCGGCGTGCTTGAGGTGACTGAGCATGCGGTCGATACGGTAAGGTTTTTCGGCGACGTCCTCCAAAAAAAGCACGCGCCCCCTGGTCTCGATTTCGTAAGGCGTTCCGATCGTCGTGACGAGTACCGACAGGCAGCCGCCGACGAGCATGCCCTCGGCGCTGCCGCCACGCCAGGCGGCCTCTGCCACACCCACCCACCATCCTTCTTGGTTGAACAGAAAACGCCGAAACAACTCCTGGCCACGCGGCGAAAGCCGCGGCAGGTCGGCCGCGATCATCGGACCGTGATAGCAGACCAGAGCGGCCTCCTGCACGATGCGGTTGAGCAGCACACTGACGTCGCTGAAGCCGACGAAGAGTTTGCGATGAGCGCGCAACAACGACAGGTCGAGCAGCCCATGCAGCCGCGCCGCGCCGAAGCCCCCGCGCAGGACCAAAACACCAGTGACCTCGTCGTCGCGAAATGCGGCCTCGAGCTGGCGAGCCCGGGCGGCGTCGCCGGCGGCCATGTAGCGCAGAGGGGAACCTTCGCCGAAGATCCGTCCGCGCAGGTTCCAGGACTCCAGGAGCGCCACACCTCGCTCGAGCCGCTCAGGGTCCGAGCGCCCCGACGGCGACACCAAAGCGACCGTGTCGCCCGCCTTCAAAGCTGCCGGCTTGTTCATTTTATCGAGCATTTTCAGCTACTTTGGTATCGGTCGCATCGCTGGTTGTCAACGCTCCAAGAGCGCCGCCGTGGCACCGTAGGCGTGCTCGCGCTACAACTTTCCCATGTCATCATCCCCCTCGGCTAGCGACATCGCGAGCTTGGCGAGCACGATCGCCGCCGCCCTGTGCCGGCCGGCCGACACGCTGGTTCGCGGCAACGAACAAGACGTAGCCAAAATCGTCGAGAGCGCGCTGCGGGAGAATTTCCGTGTCGAGGCCGAAATCGAGGCCGCCGCCGAGCAGGCCTTGGCCGACCTTGGCGCGGCCGCGAGCGGCATGGACCGCGGCAAGCTGCTCGTCGGCCTGCGCGAGCGCATCGCCAAGAAAAGGGGCTTCGTGCTGTGAAGAGGCTGTCCAGCGCGCGCATCGAGGCTCTGGCGCTGGCCATCACCGGCGCCCTGGAGCGCAGTGGCGGCCTCTCGGTCACCGACCGCGGAGCCGTCGTGCGCGCGGTGACGGCGGCCCTGCAACGCGGCTTCCAGGTCGACGGGGAGACCGACCGGCGGGTACGCGAGCGCATCGCCTCGCTGAGCCGGTCCGTACCCGAGGGTAGCCGGGAGTGGGACCTGCTCTAC
>CAZJCO010000237.1:0-4843 GCA_964544375.1 uncultured Myxococcales bacterium | reverse complement strand
GTGCCGGCACACGGCGCCGCCGCAGCCTACGCGCCGCCCGAAGCACCAGCGGCCGGAGTCGTCGACGACAGCGACCAGTAACGGCCCGCGCCCACGCACGCCCTCCGGCGGTTTCAGCCGAGAAAGTCGAAAATCAGGTTCAGGCTGATGAGGAACAGCACGGCGACGAACAGACGCCGAAAAGCGGCCAACGGAAGCCGCGACAGCAGACGCCTGCCGACGTAGGTTCCGATCACGGCTGCCAGTGCCAGCGGTACGATCAGTCCGAAATACGCGCCGTAATCGAAGCCGAGCAAGAAAAAGGCCGGGATCTTCGTCGCGTGCGTCGCGATTTGTACCGCCGCCTTGGTGCCGACGACTTCTTCCTGACCCAGATCGTCGCGAAGAAAAAAAGGCGCGATCAGCGGGCCCGTCGCTCCGATCAGCGAGGCAAAGGAGCCAACGGCCAGGCCCAGTGGGGCGAAGCTCCACTCGGGCAGCCGGCCCAAACGCGGCTTGCGCTGAAGCGTGGCCAAGTAGAGCAGGATGAAGACCCCGACCGCCGGGCGAAACCAGGGCAGCGACCCGCCGACGTAAAAACGCGCGCCGAGAAACACGCCGATCATCGCCGGGCCGACGTAGTAGGCGAAAATGCTCCAGCGCACGCGCCGCAGCAACAGCAGGGTACGGGTGGTGTTCGACGTCAGTTGGACGACGCCGTGTACCGGAACCACGATCGCCGGCGGCAGCAGCGCGGCCATCACCGCGAGCAAGGTCACGCCGCCGCCCATGCCGACGACCGCCGAAAAAGCCGCCGTCACGAACGTCGCGCCGGTCAACAGCGCAACAGCGGTCGAACCGTCCATCTTATCTTCTCCTCACCCCTGCGACCTTCCTGCCTTCGATCGCGAGCCTAGACAAGCCAGCGCCACGCAAGCGGCGCCGCCCTTGCCATATATACCCTACCCGGGTATGGTACTTATATGAAGCACGCACGCCACGACGAGCAACTCGCGCGCCTGCGGCGCGTCGAAGGTCAGATCAAGGGCGTCCTCCGTATGGTCGAGAACGAGCGCTACTGCGTCGACATCCTCACCCAGTTGCGCGCGGTCCGCGCCGCCGTACGGCGCATCGAAGAGCGCATCTTGCGCCAGCACGTCGAACACTGCGTGGTCGGTGCGATCCGCAGCGGTCGCCGCCAAGAGCAGGAAGAAAAGATCGAAGAACTGCTCGACGTACTCGGGCGCTTCGGAGGATAAGACGATGAACGAGCATCCACAAGACCCTGTCTGCGGCATGACGGTCGACCCGCAAAAGGCGCGTTTCCGCCACGAGCACGACGGCGCGGTATATCTATTTTGCTGCCAGGGCTGCCGCGACAAGTTTGCCGCCGATCCGAAAAAGTACCTCGGCTCGCAGGAAGAAGGCTCGAGTTGCTGCCATGCCGGCAGCTCGAGCCATGCGCGGCACGGCGGCGATACCGCAGCGGCCGCAGCCTCGCCCGACGCGATCTACACCTGCCCGATGCATCCGGAAGTCGAGCAAGTCGGACCGGGCACCTGTCCGATCTGCGGAATGGCGCTCGATCCCAAAGACATCGGCGCTGCCGAGGAGTCCAACCAAGAACTGACCGACATGACGCGCCGTTTTTGGATCAGTCTCGCGCTGACTCTTCCCGTCTTTATGCTCGCGATGGGAGAGGCCTTCGGGCTGCCGCTTTCGCGCTGGATCGGCCGCGGCGCGGCCAGCTGGCTACAGCTCCTGTTGGCGACGCCCGTCGTCGTCTGGGGCGGGCGGCCGTTTTTCGAGCGCGGCTGGGCGTCGCTGCGCACGCGGCAGCTCAACATGTTCACCCTGATTGCGATCGGCACCGGCGCGGCCTACGGCTACAGCATCGTCGCAACGTTCTTGCCCGGCCTGCTTCCCGCCGCCTTTCTTTCGGCCGCCGGGCAAGCACCGGTGTACTTCGAGGCCGCCGCCGTCATCACCACGCTGGTCTTGCTCGGCCAGGTACTCGAACTTCGGGCCCGCAGCCGAACCGGCCAGGCAATCCGAGCGCTGCTCGAACTCGCGCCTCCGGTCGCCCGGCGCGTCCATCAGGACGGCAGCGAAGAAGACGTCGCTCTCGAGGAAGTCGGCCACGGCGACCGCTTGCGGGTGCGGCCGGGAGAAAAGATCCCGGTCGACGGTACCGTGCTCGAGGGCGCGAGCAGCGTCGACGAGTCGATGATCACGGGGGAGGCCCTAGCGGTCGAAAAACAGCCGGGCTCGCCGGTAACCGGTGCGACGGTAAACACCACGGGTTCCTTTGTCATGGTAGCCGAACACGTCGGCAACGAGACGCTGCTTGCCCGCATCGTACAGATGGTCGCCGAGGCGCAGCGCAGCCGCGCACCGATCCAGCGCTTGGCCGACGCCGTGGCCGGCTGGTTCGTACCCGCCGTCATCGCCGTCGCCGTCATCGCCTTCGCAGCCTGGAGCGCGCTCGGTAGTGACGCGCGACTGGCCTCGGCGCTGCTCGCGGCGGTAAGCGTTCTGATCATCGCCTGCCCTTGCGCCCTCGGCCTGGCGACGCCGATGTCGATCACCGTCGCAATGGCGCGCGGTGCCCAGTCGGGCGTACTGTTTCGCGATGCTACGGCGGTAGAGCAGTTCGAAAAGATCGATACGCTGATCGTCGACAAGACCGGTACCCTGACCGAAGGCCGCCCGCGGCTGGTGGCGACCGAGGCCGCCTCCGGTTGGAGCGAGTCGGAACTCCTGGGGCTCGCGGCATCCGTCGAACGTGCGAGCGAACACCCGCTGGCACAGGCGATCGTCGAGGGAGCCGAGGAGCGCGGCATTTCGCTGAAAGCCGCCGACGATTTTCGTTCGCAGACCGGCCGGGGTGTGCGCGCCCTCGTCGAAGGCCGCCGGGTTCTCGTCGGCACGGCAGGTTTTCTTGCCGGCGAAGCAGTCGCGACCGACGCCCTGGCCCAAGCGGCAGCAGCAGCCGGCGAGCGCGGCCAAACCGTCGTGTTCGTCGCCGTCGAAAACACGCTTGCCGGTCTCCTCACGATCGCCGATCCGATCAAAGAAAGCAGCCGCGAAGTCGTCCGCGCGCTGCATCGTAGCGGCCTGCGCGTAATCATGGCGACCGGCGACAATCGCGCAACCGCCGAGCACGTCGGTCGCGACCTCGGCATCGACGAAGTCGAGGCCGAGGTCCTGCCCGAAGGCAAAGCCGAGGTCGTTCGCCGTTTGCAAAAGAACGGGAGTACCGTGGCAATGGCCGGCGACGGCATCAACGACGCGCCGGCTCTGGCCCTGGCAACCGTTGGTATCGCCATGGGCACCGGGACCGACGTCGCCATGCAGAGTGCCGGCGTCACCCTCGTCAAAGGTGACCTGCGCGGCATTCTGCGCGCTCGGCAGCTGAGCAAGGCGACGATGCGCAACATTCGGCAGAATCTGTTCTTCGCCTTCGCCTACAACTCGCTCGGTGTGCCGATCGCCGCGGGAGCCCTCTACCCGCTCACCGGCTGGCTTCTCAATCCGATGATCGCCAGCGCAGCCATGAGCATGAGTTCCGTTTCGGTCATCGCAAACGCTCTGCGGTTGCGGAGGCTGCGGCTCGACTGAGCGGGCTTCGGCTCTTGTCGTAAGTCCGACGGTCGCCTACCTTTTGTCCCTCGGACGGACCAATGAGCGAAGACTGGCTCGAGGAAGCGTTGCGCAACTATCAGGACGCCATTACCGGCGGCACCTGGAAAGGTATTTACCGGCTCGAGGGCAAGGCGCTAGAGAGCGTGATGCACGATCAGGCAGAGGCCTGCGTACATGCCTTCGTCGAGTTGTTCGGGATCTCACCGGCACTCGACCTCGATCAGTTTCTCAAGCAGATGCAGATGGGCGGCTCGAGCAAAGTCACCATCGAACGCGACGGCGACACCATTCTCTGGCGCGAAGAGCACCACGGCGAGTGCATGTGCCCGCTGGTCAAGCGCGAAGTGGTGCCGCTCGATAAGAAGCTCTGCGTTTGCGCCGTCAGCTGGCTGCGTATGTTGGTCGAGCGCCATACCGAACGGACGGTCGAGGTCGAACTGCTCGACTCGGTGGCCGGCGGCAGCCAGGATTGCAGCTTTCGCATTACCCTAGGAAAAGCGCCATGAGGCTCGCTTTGTCCGCCAGACGAAGCAAGGCGAGGCGCATGCGCTCGGGCAAACAGAACGTAAGAAAAGCGCCGCTAACCGGCGACCGGCGCGGTTGCGCCCTTCCTCGACGATCGATTGAGCAGTAAGGTTAGTGCTGAGGAAAGCGCGACGTTGAACCAAGCGGCAAGCACGACGACCCCCTTCGGGCCCGCGGCGATGGCACCCGTGGCCCCGCCGACTCCGCAACAAGCGCCTCGGCCTTGCCCGGTTGAAGCGCCCGCCGCCCGACCTTCCCGTCTGCGGCGCCTACTGTCGGCCGTCGCGCATCAATGGATGTGGCTCGGTCCGCTGATGATCGTCGTCGTCGGCATCTTCGACCTCACCTGCACGCTGACCGCCTATCATGAGGGTTGGCTGGTCGAGGCAAATCCCCTCGCCCGCGGCGTGCTCGAGCGCTGGGGCGCTGCCGGGCTGGCCGCTTACCGGCTCGGATTGACGTACCTCGGCTGCGTTCTGCTCGTCTGGGGTCTGCGCATGTACCGCCTGCGGCGCGATGTCGGGCATGCCGGCACACGTGTGCGCGTCGTCGTCTGGGGAGGACAGGTCGTCCTGATCCTCTCGCATGCCAGTCTGGTCGCGTGGTGGAGTTACTGGTTGCTGGCTTGATCTTCCGGCGCGCGTCTCTGCGCTCAGCCCGCACCCGGCCCGCCGGCCATCTGAAACATCGGTAG
>CAZJCO010000236.1:0-4844 GCA_964544375.1 uncultured Myxococcales bacterium | reverse complement strand
GGGTCTCAAAGCCGAACCAACCGGCGATGAGATTCGTGGGAAAACGCTTCGTGGTGGTATTGTAGGCGCGAACCGAGTCGTTGTAGCGCTTGCGCGCGACCGCAATCCGATTCTCGGTCCCGGCAAGTTCGTCCTGCAGTCGCAAGAAGTTCTGATTCGATTTGAGTTCCGGGTAACGCTCGACCACCACTAGCAGGCGTGACAGAGCGCTGCTGAGTTGATTGGAAGCTTCGATCTTTTCCGCCGGCGATCCGGCCCCGGCCACCCGGCTGCGGGCTTCGGTGACGCCCATCAGCACGTCCTTTTCTTGGGCGGCAAATCCTTTCACGGTGTTGACCAAGTTGGGCACTAGGTCGTTGCGTCTCTGTAGTTGATTGTCGATCTCGCTCCAGGCCGCATCCACCTGCTCGCGTTGTGAGACCAGCCGGTTATAGCCGCAGCCGCTCGTCGCGATGGTAAGAAAAATTCCCAAAACTCCGAAAATGGCGTTGCGCGTGATCGATCCCATGGCATTCCTCCCGAGCATCGCAGCCTAACCGAGGTCGACGGAGGCGTCCAGACGGCTTTACCACCCGCGGCCGGCGCCGCCGCCGCCGAAACCACCACCGCCACCGAACCCGCCACCGAATCCACCGCCTAAGCCGCCGCCGAAGTAGAACGGGTAAAAGCCACGCCGGCGTCTGCCGGGCAGTAGCAGCGGTAGAAAAAAGAAAGCGAGAAACAGCAAACGTAGGAGGCTGGGCTGCCGTTTCGAAGAAGGACGCCGAGCGCTCGGTGCACCGTTCAGTTTGACTCCGGCGTCGGCGGCGATGACGCTCGCTGCCGCCGCCATGGCGGCGAAGATGCCAGCGCCGAAACGCTGCCGCCGGAACTCCGGTGTGAGTTCTCGGTCGAGGATCGCGCCCAACTTGCCGTCGGGTAGGATGCCTTCGAGTCCGTAACCGCTGAAGAATCGTGCGCGCCGCTCCTTTAGGGCGACGAGCAGGAGCAGCCCGTTGTCTTTTTCACGTTTGCCGAGCTTCCACTGTTCGACGACTTCCATCCCGTAGTCAAAAGGATCGAGCGGTTCCGTGCTTTGTACCGTGAGGACCGCAATCTCCGCTCCGGTCTTGCTTTCGAGCTCGAGGGCCAGCTGCTCGATTGCGCGGCGAGCGCCGGCGTCGATGATCCCGGCGCGATCGACCACCGGGCCGGTCAGGCGCGGAACCGTGCTGGCGGCGTCCTTCGCGGCGAAACTGCTGGCAACGACCAGGGGGAAAGCGCAGGTCAGACAGCCGACCAGCAAGAATCGGCCGAGAAGAAGCCGGGTTCGACGAGATCGGTAATTCATAAGCGGTCGATCGTACGCACCAAGCTTCGTACTTCCCCGAGATAGGTGACGAGCAGTGGTTCGAGTTGTGCTCGTGGCAGACGTTCGTGGCGTTCGGCCGTGGCGTTGAGCATGCGTAGTGTCGGAATCTCGATGTCGAAGGTCGCTTCGACCGATTTGGCCAATTCCGAACCGCGCAGCGGCCGCTGTTCGTCGCGCAGACAGAGCATGCCTCGAAAGATCGGAGCGAAGGCGGAAGGCGTTTCGCGCAGTACGCGGCGCAGCCGATGGCGCGAACGGCCAGCGCTGAGATAGGCCTCCCAGAGATGAAGCATCTTTCCGCGCAGTTGCTCTTCGACCTCGAGGCGGAGATGGGTTGGGTCGACTTCGATCTCGCTGAACGGATCACTGCCCCAAAGCAGCCGGTGACGTTCGGACAGATCGAGAAGCTCTATCGGAAAGACATCCGCCGCCCGTTCAATGTAAAGCGGATCAAGCAGCAGCGGGGTGTCCATGCGGCGTCGCCGTAGCCTTGGCACATACCGCCTCGTGCGAGCCAACACCTCGGGCGTCACCTCGCGCACGACGATCGCCAGCGACAGCGGCTCACGCCGGCGCGTCTCGTCGCGAACCGCGGCGTCGCCGATCAGGCAAACGGCGAGCAGATCTCCACCGTGTAGGCTCTCGAGCTCGCGACACGTTGTGCCGAAGACTTTCTTGCGGCGTTCTGCCATCGTGTTCACCCGAAACGGCCCTCGACGTAGTCGGCCGTTCGTTCGTCCTCCGGAGCGATGAAGAGATCTTCCGTCCGTTTATGCTCGATGATTTCACCGAGCAACATGAAGGCGCACTCGTCGCTGACGCGACGTGCTTGCGCCATATTATGCGTCACGATCAGGATCGTGTACTCGCCGGCCAGGATCCGGATCAACTCCTCGATCTTGGCGGTAGCATTGGGATCGAGGGCCGAACAGGGCTCGTCCATCAAAATGATCTCCGGTTTGAGCGGCAACAGGCGGGCAATGCAGAGCTTTTGTTGTGGTTCCAGCTGCAGCGTAGTCGCGCGCACGTGAAGCTTATCCTTCAGTGCGTCCCACAACTCGACGGAGCGGAGCGCCGCTTCGAGAGCTTGCTGCTCGTCGGCTCTACTGCGGCGCCTGCGATCGGTGTGTAGGCGGTAGCCGTAGAGCACGTTGTCACGTACGGAAATCGGTAGCGGGTTGGGTCTTTGGAAGACCATGCCGACACGCTTGCGAAGCTCGATGAGGTCGACGTTCGGTTCGTAAATGTCGTGGCCGGCGATGAGAACCTTGCCGCTGGTGCGAACGTTGGCATAACGTTCGTTGATTCGGTTGAAGCAGCGCAGCAGTGTCGACTTCCCACAGCCCGAAGGCCCGATCAGTGCGCTGATGATCCCTCGCGGCAGGGCAAAATCGATGCCGCAAAGAGCCTCGAATTGTCCATACCAAAGGTGCAGATCCTCGGTCGTGAGTGCTGGAGGCGAGGGGCTCGTCATCCGAACAATCCCTGAACGTACTGAAAGGTTCGCATGTCGGCCGTCTGTCGCGAGAAAATGACCTCGTTTTGGTCAACCTCGATAAGCGAGCCGTCGAGGAGCAGCGCGGTACGGTCAGCCAGGCGCTTGGCTTGCAGGACCAGGTTCGTGACCAGCAGAATCGTCATCGACTTGCGAAGCTCTTTGATGACTTCCTCGATACGCATCGTCGTTACCGGATCGACGGCGATCGAGAACTCGTCCAAGCAGAGGATCTCTGGCTCCATCGACAGCGCCCTGGCGATCGTGAGCCGCTGTTGCTGGCCGCCGGAGAGCTTGGTCCCGAGGTCGTCGAGACGGTCTTTGACCTCGTCGAACAAGGCCGCTTGCCGCAAGCATCGCTCGACTAGTTCGTCGAGCTCCGATCCAGAGCGCAAACCCGCCATGCGCGGGGCAAACGCGACGTTGTCGTAGATCGACATCGGCAGACCTACGGGAAGCGGAAACACCATACCGATCCGCCGCCGCAGGGCGGAGACGTCTCGAATCCGGGCGATGTCGGTGCCGTCGATCCGTACCGACCCGCTGACGCGACAATCCGGTATCAGGTCCGTCATGCGGTTGATCGTGCTGAGAAGTGTCGTCTTGCCGGCGTTGGCCGGGCCGATGATAGCGAGAATCTCGTTTGGTTCGACGGACAATGAGATGTCTTTCAACGCCTGCTTGCCGCCGTAGGTCACACCGAGCGCGCTGAGTTCGATCTTTGGTTGTTGCTCGCCCGCCGACATCGGACTACCACTTCCTGCGCGCGCGCAGATAGCTGCGGAAACTGATCGAGCCGAGATTAAAGAGCACGACCAGTCCGAGCAGAACCAGTGCGGTGGCGTAGGGCAACGCCTCGGGAACGTTGGGCACCTGCGTCGAGATCGTGAATAGGTGCATCGACAGCGCCATGCACTGATCGTGGACCGACTGTGGGAGGAAGGGCAGGTAGAAAGCCGCTCCGGTGAACATGATCGGTGCGGTTTCTCCCGCGGCGCGTGAAACCTGCAGGATCACGCCCGTCAGGATGCCGGAAATCGAGTTCGGTAAGACCACATGCCAGATCGTCTGCCAGCGTGATGCGCCCAGCACCCAACAAGCCTGGCGAAACGCCATCGGTACCGAGGCCAGGGCTTCTTTGGTGCTGGCGATAATGACCGGTAGGGTCATCACGGCGAGCGTCAGCGAAGCCGACAAAATACTGGTGCCCATGCCGAGAAACAGCACGAAAGCGGCGACCCCGAAGAGCGCGTGGACGATGCCGTGCTGCGCATCCTGCGCCAGCCGTAGCGCCCCTCCCGCTCCCAGGGATGCCTCTTGCCCGGCTTGAGGTTGCCCTCTTCGAGGCTGAAGAACTTCCAGTTCACGGTGAGCCCGAGTTGGTCACGCACATCGCGCATCCAGAGCGACGTCTGGTAGGCCCACGGGCACATCACGTCGAAGTGGAAGTCCACCTCGGTCGGAGCATCGGACGATATGGACACGGACGCGGACATCGCAACCCCCTCGAAGACTGCCGTCAGGGTAGTGCTGGATACCATGACCGGCATGTCTCAGGGCTTCGAACACATCTCCGTCGAACGGACGGGCGACACGGTCTCGATCGCGATGCTCAACGCGGAGAAGCGCAACGTGCTCTCGCTCGCCGCCATGCTCGAGATCACTCGGGCGTTGGCCGAGACAGCGGAGACCGATGCGCTCAACGTTATCATTTCGGCCCATGGACCTGCCTTCTCCGCGGGTCACAACTTCACAGACATGGTCGGGGCGGACTACGCGACAGCCCGGGGGCTCTTCGATGTCTGCACCGACATGATGTCGCTCATCCAGAGCGTTCCTCAGGTGGTCATCGCCCAGGTGCAGGGGATCGCCACCGCGGCCGGTTGTCAGCTCGTCGCGATGTGCGACCTCGCGGTCGCTGCCGAGACGGCCGTGTTCCAGACCCCGGGCGGAAAAGGTGGTCTCTTCTGCCACACACCGATGGTGGCCGTCGCCCGA
>CAZJCO010000235.1:0-4861 GCA_964544375.1 uncultured Myxococcales bacterium | reverse complement strand
GAGGTAGCGGCGAGCCGAGGCCGCGCTGAGCCTGCTCCCCTTCGTCTCACATCGTCATATAGAGCCTCCTCCCCGCCCCCGGCAGAGGCTCGCCGACGGCGACATCGCTCGACACCACGCGATTGGTGCCCGCCAAGTGCGGCCGATAGTCCCGGTCGAGCAGATTGTCGACGCCGCCATCGAGCGTCAGCGCGTCGCTCAGCCGCAGGCGCGCTCGGCTTCGGCATAGAAACCGTAGCGCCCGCGACGCGACCCGCGCCGGAGAGAGATACGCCAGCGGCGTGTCCATCCGGTCGGTTTCATTCGCCCAGCGACCGCCGCGACCGGCTCCGGTCGCCGCCGTCCCCACGAATCCGACTATAGTCCAAGGCAGCGGCAACACAACGCGTTAGACCGCACTGCGTCCTCTTGCACACCGCGTTTTCGCGGAAGATTTTCGCGGAAGAAATGACGGTTTTGCTGTTGCCAAGCCCGGCTGCAATTTTGTAGAATCGCTCCGCTCGCTCGACTGCCGCGCCCGCTGAGGAGGGGAACCATGAAGTATCCGAAGTGTTCGTTGATCGCCGTCGTCGCGGCGGCTGCCATCGTTGCCAGCGTCGCTACTCCGACGTTCGCCACGACGGCCGATTGCGTCCGGCGAATCGACAAAGTTGCCGGCAGTTTCGCCAAGAAGCGGGCGCGGCAGGTATCCCGTTGCGCGGACTCTTCGGAGTGCGGCAGCGCAGCCCTAGAAGCGCAGCTCGGAAAGCTGCGCTCGCGCACCCTGCGGCGTCTGCTGCGCGACTGCAGCGGAACCGCAGCAGGAGATCTCGGGCTCGGAGCGACCTGCCCAGACCCGACCGGGCAGTGCGCACAAACCCTGGATTCGGCCCAGGCGGTCGCCGATTGCGTCGTCTGCATGATCAGCCAAACGATCGATCCTTTGGTGCGCCGCCTTCGCGGCGATCGAAGCGACGACGCGCAGACTTGCGGTGGTTGTGCGGCAACCGAATGCGATCCGGAACTCTTCTGCGAACAACGCCCCGGCCATTGCGATAACTCGACCGCCGCCGGCATCTGCATCGAACCGCCGACCGCATGCCCCGAAATCTTCCGACCGGTCTGCGGCTGCGACGGCAAGACCTACGACAACAACTGTTTGCGGCAGCAAGCGCGCGTCGGCCTGCGGCATCCCGGTCTCTGCGTGATCCGTTGCGAGGGTCCAAGCGGAGCGCCGTGTCCCGACGGAACCGTCTGCGACGGCCTCCCCGAACGTTGCGACGCTACGCTCGACGACGGTATCTGCGTTCCCGTGCCGGAGGTTTGTCCGGATCACATCCGACCGGTTTGCGGCTGCGACGGCGTGACCTACGCCAACAACTGCGAACGCCTCAAGGCGGGAGTGCGCCTGGCGCACTTCGGCGAATGCAAGCACGAATGCAGCTACGACGACAGCGGCCATTCCGACTGCCCCAACACCGCCTTCTGCGAACAGCGTCCGGGAGTATGCCGCGAACCCGGCAGCCTGGGAATCTGCGTCGAGATCCCCCTAGTCTGCACCGACCAGTGGGATCCGGTCTGCGGCTGTGACGGCGTGACCTACGGCAACGACTGCGAACGCATGGCCGCCGGCGCGGGCAAGCGCCATCACGGCGAGTGCCAAGCGCTGTGCGGAGGCATCGCCGGCATCCCCTGCAACGACGGTGAAGTCTGCGAACTGCCGCCGCACATGTGCGACGCGGCAGACCTGCAAGGACACTGCGTACCGCTGCCGGACGCCTGCCCGCAACACATCGAACCCGTCTGCGGCTGCGACGGCGTGACCTACGGCAACGACTGCGAACGACTACGGGCGGGCGTACCGCTCGACCATTTCGGCCCCTGCATCGAACAGTGTACGCCGGGCGGTAGCGATTGCCCCGCCGATCAGATCTGCATCGCCTTGCCGGGCCACTGCGGCGACCCGACTGCACCTGCCGCCTGCATCCCCAACCTCGACGTCTGCCCGTTGATGTCGGTATTCCCGGTCTGCGGTTGCGACGGTGTCAGTTACCCGTCGGCCTGCGAGGCGATCGCGGCCGGCGTCTCGATCGACCACCCGGGCGACTGTCCCTAGTGGAGACGGACGACCGTAGCGGAACGCGCCGTCAGCCGGCCAGCCAGCCGAGCTGGCGGCGCGCCTCGTAAACGACGATTCCCACCGACGTCGCCAGATTCAGACTGCGTACGCCCGCTTCCTCGATCGGAATCGTGTAAACCAGCGGCTCGAACTGGTCGAGGCGCTCGGCGCCAAGCCCCTTGGTCTCTTTGCCGAACAACAACCGGTCGTCGGCGAGGAAACGGCAGGTCGTATACGAAGGACCGCGTCGCGCGGAGAGCGCAACGATGCGCCCCTCGTGCTGCGCCGCATGGTACTGCGTCCAATCGTTGTAGACCGTAAGCTCGACAAACGGCCAGTAGTCGAGTCCGGCGCGCTTGAGGTACTTGTCTTCAAGCGAGAAACCGAGCGGGCCGATCAAGTCCAGCGGCGTACGCGTCGCCGCCGCCAGCCGCGCGATGCTACCGGTGTTCTGGGGAATCTCGGGTTCGAGCAGAACGATTCGCATCAGGCCGAATCCTCGCAGCAGGCAATCCGATAGCGGCGTCCGGCGCAGACCAGCACGGGCTCTCCCGCGTCCTCCTCCAGAGCCGTGGTGAGCTGATAGTAAGCCGGCCTCAAGAATCGGGCCGGCATCGAACCCCGTTCGCCGCGATCGACGGTGCAATACAGCACGTGTTGCCGGTTGCTTTTGAGGCTGCTGCAGTCAAGCGGGCTCGACTCGCCGTCGTTGGTATGCACGATGAAACCACGGTCACGGTCACCGTCGACCGACACCACGACCAGGGGAGTGTCTTCGACTTCGACCGTTTGGCGATCGATGCCGAGGTCGACGAGCCAGCCGCCGGCGCCGTCCGCACGCACGTGGCGAGAAAAAAGCCGGGCGATCTTCTTGTTTTCAATGGGTTCGTCGTCGGCATACCAGCGGCCGTCTCGACGAAAAGAAATGCGGTAGCCGCCGATTGCCCAAAACCCCGCCTTGCCCCTGCCCGAACCCATCACCCGCTACGCTTTTCCGCCGTGTCCAGCATCAGCGTCACCGGACCGTCGTTACACAGTTCTACTTGCATGTGCTCGCGAAAACGCCCGCTCGCAACCTCCACGCCGCAGCTACGCGCGCCCTCGACGACCCGTTCGATCAGCGGTTCGGCGATCTCCGGCGCGGCCGCGGCAACGAACGAGGGGCGCCGGCCGCGGCGCGTGTCCGCCATCAGGGTGAACTGAGACACCACCAGCAAGGAACCACCGATGTCGCCAAGCGAACGGTTCATCTTACCTGCATCGTCTTCGAAGATGCGCAGCTCGACCAAGCGCTTTGCCAGCACGTCGGCGTCGCGCGCATCGTCATCGTGGCCGACGCCAACGAACACGCAGAGCCCGCGCGCGATCGTAGCAACGTTCTCGCCCCGAACGCGCACGCGCGCCTCACAAACGCGCTGCACCAAAGCTTTCACGTCGCTCAGCCTGCCCGCTGGCTTGCCCGCAGGCAAGCGTATTCGGCGCGGCCCAAAAAGATACCGGCTCCGCCCGCGGTGGGCGAAGCCGGTTCTGTGGTTGGTTGGCGTTCCCTGGTCATGACGTCCCTTCCGCGCGACGCCACACGCACGGAACGGACGGCGAGAGTACGTTCAGAAACGCACGCCGATCGCGGGAGGAACGAGCGGCTGTGCGTCCGGCGCACTCACATCGGTTACCGTAACGGCAAAGTCTGCGGCCAACGGCGGTTGCCCTTCTTGGGCGTACCCACAGGCGAACAGGTCGGCAGGCCCTTCAATACCCACGGCCGAAGCAATGCCGACGATCAATTGCGACGCTTCGGTATCGTTGTTGAACGTCATCATGGCACCGTCGCTCAGGCTCCCGCACCATGCGCCGACGCCCTCGCCGACAAACGTCGATCCAGTCGCCCCGTAGTCGATGACAAGCTGCAAAGCGCCGACGGTGACCGCATCGTCGAGCGAGAAAACGACGGGCAGCGAACAATCGAGCGGCACCTGCATGCCCACCGCGGAATTGAGCACCATGCGCGCGTCGGTCGCGGTCACGCGGCCGTTACCGTTCACGTCGCAGCGCGCATTGCTGCAGTCGCTGAGGATACCGACGGCATTCTGCAGCACCCGGCGTGCATCGGTCGCCGTCACGTTGCCGTTGTCGTCGGCGTCGCCGCAGACTTCGGGCAGTCGGCAGTCCTGGCGGCAACCGTCTGGATTGGCCCGACTATTGGCGGCTCCGTCATCGCAGTCCTCGACGCCGACGTGCAGGTAGCCGTCGCCGCAACGAGCCGCAACGCAGCCCCGCAGACAAGCGTCGGAATCGCGATCGTTGCCGTCGTCGCACTCTTCGCCGCGATCCTTCACACCGTCGCCACAGCTCGCCGTCGTGCAGTCGCTGCGACAGGCGTCGGGCTGCCGATCGGAATTGAGCGAGCCGTCGTCACACTCTTCGAAGCCCGCACGAAGGATGCCGTCGCCACAGCGCGCCTCGCGGCATTTGCTGGTGCAGGCATCCGCGTCGTTGGCGTTGCCGTCGTCGCACTGCTCGCCGGCTTCGACGATACCGTTTCCGCAGTCGGCACATCCCGCGCTGACAACCACCGGAACAATCGATCGCACGGCAACTTCTACCGGTACCGACACAACATCGGGTGTCGTCGCGTCGACCACGTGGACCGCAAAGTCGGAGGCCAGCGGTGCTCGACCGTCGGCGCGGAAGCGGCAACGCATCAAGTCGGCGGGCGGCGCAAACCCGGGCAGAGAGAGGAAGGCGGGGGGCGGGGGCACAGCG
>CAZJCO010000234.1:0-4867 GCA_964544375.1 uncultured Myxococcales bacterium | reverse complement strand
CGCTCGGAGTTCCTCGGCGCCGGCAAACAGCGCCAAGTAATGCGAGGCCACTAGGATCTCTTCGGGCACGCAACCGAGGCCCGCGATCAGCGGCTGCGGCGCCTGGCAGGGCCGCGGCGTCAGCGCGGGCAGGTCCATCTCGAGTCGTCCGTCCATGCACCGCACGGCCAAGGGGCCGCTGCGGGTGGCGAAGCGAATCTCGCTGCGTCGTGGCCGTAAATGATCGAGAAGGACATGCGCCGTCGCCAAGGTAGCGTGTCCGCAAAGGTCGACCTCGGTGGTCGGCGTGAACCAGCGCAACTCGACGTCCGGCTCCTTCTCGACGAAGAACGCGGTCTCGGAGAGGTTGTTCTCGGCCGCGATCGCCTGAAGCAATCCGTCGTCGAACCACTCCGGCAAGCGGCATACCGCCGCCGGGTTTCCCGAAAAGACGCCGCCGGTGAAGGCATCGACCTGGTACATTGGTATTTTCATGCTCGTGCGGTACCGGGACCGGATACCACGGCGGCGGCTGCGGCACAATGGGGCCGCAAGCGCGGGTTTGTAGCGCGTTCGCCGCGGATCGCGAGCCTGCTACGATTGAAGTGGGCAAGAGCGGCAGGAGGCATTTTCGATGGGCGAAGAGCAGCGGTTGGCGATTCTGGTCGGCGGTGGGCCGGCACCGGGAATCAACAGTGTCATCGGCGCGGCGACGATTCGCAGCATTCTCGGTGGTCTGATCGTCTACGGTATTCACGACGGCTTCGCCACGTTGATGGACGGCCCGCGGCCGGATGCCGAATTGCTGACGATCGACGATGTCAGCCGGATCCACTTTCGCGGCGGCTCCATCCTGGGAACCTCTCGAGCCAATCCGACGACTGAGCGGAGTCTGCTCGAACGGACCGTTTCGAACCTGCGCTCTCTGGGAATCACCCACTTGATTACGATCGGCGGCGACGACACGGCGTTTTCGGCAATGCGCGTGTGCCAGCAGGCCGCAGGCACGATCCACGTGGTCCACGTTCCCAAGACGATCGACAACGACCTGGATCTGCCGCCGACGATCGATACCTTCGGCTTTCAGACCGCGAGACACGTTGGTGCGGAACTCGTAAAGAACATCATGACCGACGCTTTTACTACCTCGCGTTGGTACTTCGTCGTTTCGATGGGTCGCAAGGCGGGCCACCTCGCGCTCGGCATTGGCAAAGCCGCCGGCGCGACGCTGACTCTGATCCCAGAAGAGTTCGGCGGGCGGAAGGTGCCGCTGAGCTACATTGTCGATACCCTGGCTGCGTCGATTCTCAAACGCTTGAGCTATGGCCGCCGGCACGGCGTGGCGATTCTCGCGGAGGGAATCGCCCTCGGCATCGATCCGGCCGATCTTGGTTCGCTCGACTCCGTCGAGCGCGACGAGCATGGCCACGTGCGCATCGCCGAAATCGACGTTGGCGAGATCCTCAAACGGGCGGTCCGTGAACGCTTGGCCGCGTTCGGCAAGAAAGCCACCATCGTGGCCAAGGACATCGGCTACGAACTGCGCTGTGCCGATCCGGTCCCGTTCGATATGGAGTACACGCGCGATCTGGGTTTTTGCGCGGCCCGTTTCATCCTGGGTGGAGGCAGCGGTGCGATGGTCTCGATGCAGGGGGGCCGTTTCGTGCCGATTCCCTTCGAGCAGATGGTCGATGACAGCACGGGCCGCACCCGTGTGCGTCTGGTGGATACCGATTCGGAGCGCTACCGCATCGCGCATCGTTACATGATCCGTGTGCGCCGCGAAGACTTCGACAATCGCGCAGAACTCGAGCGTTTGGCAGAGACGGCCGGTATGACGGCGGATGCGTTTCGAGAAGAGTTCTCCTACCTGACCGAGCACGAGCCGCCGGCGCTGGAGTTCACGCCCGAGTGACGGGAGAGAATGCTTGCATGTCCTTGTCCTTCCTCAACACCTCATGCCTTGACAATGAAGCTGCGAGACTGTCGTAACGATGGTGTAGTCCACCATGGAGCGGGCGGCGCGAACTCTCACCGACCCGAGCAAGATCCTCAATTCATTCTATTTGTGCTTGCTTCGGTCGCGCGAGAACACCGCGACGTCCGCCTTCGAGAGGCGTCCCTCCGCGACCCCGAGCACCAGCTCGACGAGTTCGTCGTCGTCGGCAAGGACCTCCAGATCGTTCAAGCGGAGAAAGACAAGGCAGCAGCTGAGACCGACCCGCTTGTTCCCGTCGATGAAGGGATGGTTCTTGACCAGGTGAAACAGGTAGGCGGCAGCCTGTTCGTGAAGCGACGGGTGCAGCATCTCGCCGCCGAAGCTCGCCGAAGGCATGGCGAGTGCCGACTCCAGCACCCTGCGGTCTCTCAGGCCCATGGCGCCGCCGTAACGCTCGATCTGGTGGGCGTGGATCGCTAGCACCTCGTCCAGCGTCAGGATGGTAGTCACGTCAACGAAGCTCGGAAGTTCGGCTTACTTGGCGAGGCGGCGAAACGCACCAGCGTGCTCTCGATCGAGATCCTCGGTGATCCTACGCAGGCGGGCCGTGCGCCTTTTCGAGCGGACCGGTGAGATCACGATCACGTCCCCGTCCGTCGAGACCTCGAGCTTCGTCTCGGCGTCGATACCTGTTGCATCGAGAATCCGGCGATCGAGTACGAGCGCCAGGCTGTTTCCCGTCCGTGTCAGGGTCTTCACCATGTTCGTACAGAGTACCCTCTGTGTACGGACGCTGCAAACCCCTGTACCCCGGCAATGCCCGTCTACACGAAAACATTGATGTATCGCGGGTCTGAGGAAAGGCGGTGCGCCGCGGTGCTCCGTCAGGCACAAGAGGGTGTTGGTCGACCAGCCACCGTAGGGCGCCCACACAAGATTCTCAGTGTTCGCGCTTGCCTTCGGAGGCGACCATCTAGGGCCTCATCTCGTAGGCGCCGTTGAGTGCGTGCACTTGTTTCCAGACCCGGTCGTAGCGGTCCGGATCGACCGCCGGCTTGATTATCATGCGAAGGCAGCAGTCCATCTGTGCCTGGGTCGTGCTGGCCTTGCTGTACAGCGACAGCGCATGGCGGGAGAGGTCGCGGACCATGAAGTCGAAGATCTGGTCGATCACTGCCTCGTCGATTTCATAGATCCGCGCGTTTTCCAGGACCAACTGCCCGTATACGATGCAGACGAAGATCTCGCCGGCCGCCATCAGGAGATCTACGTCCTTGCGCTGCTCTTCGTCGGGTGGCGCGGTGAGCAGCATCTCCTTGAACACGGCGATCTGCTGCTTGAACAGATTTACGTTGGGCAGGTCGAAATGGTCGAAGGCGGCGTTGGGATCGTGAAAGCGAATCTTGCTCAGCCCGCGGGTCGGGCCTTGGTCGAACAAGAAGGAGTCGTCGGCGGCATCGCTGCGCTTTTCAACCAGGGGATATTCGGCGTTTCCGAAGAAGAAGTTGGGCATGAACTTGACGATCAGGGCAATGTTCACGTGGACCGTCCCTTCGAGTTTGGGCAGCGCGCGAATGTCGCGCGCTGCGGCCTCGAAGTAGGTGTCCTTCTCGAACCCCTTGGCCGCGATCGCGTCCCACATGCTGTTGATCACGTCCTCGCCTTGCGTCGTGACCTTCATCTTGACCACCGGATTGTACAGCAGATAGCGGCGGTCGTCGCGCGAGGCGCTGCGCATGTAGTCGGCGGCTCGTAGCGCGACCAGCTTCATCGCGACCAGCCTCGTGTAGGCGTCGACGAACATCTGACGTACGTGCGAGAAGTCGGTGACGTACATGCCGTAGAGCCGGCGGTTGGCCGCATGCGTGATGGCCTCGTAGAGCGCGTGGGTGCAGATGCCGATCGAGGCCCATCCGAGATTGAACTTGCCGATATTGACGGTGTTTAGCGCTGCATTCCACGCATCGTCGCCCCGGTGCAGGATGTCTGCTTCCGCGACCGGATAGTCGCGCAGTCCGAAATGAGCGACGAAGTTCTGACTGTTACAAACGTTCTTGATCACTTCGAATCGTTCGTGCTGCGAGTCGGCGACAAAGAAGACGTACTCGTTGCTATCGGCCATTTTGGCGAACACGGACACCATGCGGGCCTCGTTCGCGTTGCCAATGTAGTACTTCTCGCCGTTGGCGACGTAACCCGCGTCGCCGCGAGGCCTGAGCGTCATCGCCGTTGAGTAGACGTCGGCGCCATGCTCTTTTTCGGAAAGACCGAACGCGAAGATCGCCCCTTGCCGCAGGAACTCGGCGGCCCGCTGCTTCTGCTCTTCATTGGAACTCATCCAGATCGGTCCCAGGCCGAGAACCGAGACCTGCCACGTGTACCAATACTGCAGACCGTAGAATCCGAGAATCTCGGCGAACTCGCAGATGCGCCAGGTGTCCCACCGGGAATCGGCAGCGCCGTAGCCGGCCGGTGTGCACATCGTTGCGAAAAGGCCCTCCTCGCCGATGAAGTCGAGAAAATCTCGGTACCAGACGCGCTCGTGATCGTCCTGTTTGAGACGGCTTTTGCCTCTGGACTCGAAGAACTCGATCGTGCGCTGCATCACCTCGCGCGATCGTGCATCCGGATACTCGCGATTGTGCCGATGTGGATTGAGTAGAATCATGAGCCTTCCTCCTGTGTGCGGGCCGCCCGATCATGACACGAGCGGCCGTAGGTTTCGACGATCATCGGATGCCGTGGAAGGCGTACTTACAGGCCATCGCGGCCTGACGCTGAATCGGGAGCTCAGCTTCAACCGGCCGCCGTCTAACCGCTGGAGGTCGGGGCGAGGCGGGTCGCCCAACGAAGAACGCCAACGCGCGCCGAGGCCAACCTGCGTGATGCGTTCAAACACCGCGACTATGCTTTGCGAAAGCAACGGCACTTCTGCGCTCCGGCGTCCCA
>CAZJCO010000233.1:0-4901 GCA_964544375.1 uncultured Myxococcales bacterium | reverse complement strand
GGGCGAGCGCCTGAGAGGCACGACGCTCTGAGCGCGTGCTCGCTGTGCTCGATCCCGCGCCGTGCGGCCGCCGCGCCTCTGCTCAGCGGGCAGTGGCGTCGTGTTGGTGTCCCCTTCCCGGCGACCGTACGGCCTTTCCTAAGGCCGATTCCTGACCGACAGCCTCCTCACCTAGCGCGTCGCCGTCCGTCGGCGACGGCGGGCTGCAAGCCACGATGCGAGCGGCACCGCGAGCCACGCTGCGAGCCACACTGAGGGCGGCGCTACAAGCCGCGCCGCCGGGTGGACCGTTTCCGATCCTCTGGTGGTCACGGTCGCTGCGCTCAGCTAACCTTGCTCGCTGGCTACGTAAAGGAGGCTTGCCGTGGCGACCGTCATCATCGAACAACCCAGCGAGCGAATACGCATCATCCGTCTGAACCGGCCGGATCGGCTCAACGCCATGTCGATCGAGCTGTGCCTCGAGCTGGAGTCGGCGCTCGAGGAAGTCGGCCGTGACAACGACTGTCGGGTGGTCATTCTCACCGGCGCCGGCCGCGCGTTTTGCTCCGGCCTGGATCTGAAAGACCATTCGATCATTCCCAACGTCGACGGTCTTACCGTGCCGCGTATCGGTCCACGCGCGATTCGCATCTACTCGAATCTGGTCGGGACCATGCGGCATCTACCGCAGCCGATCATCGCGGCGGTGAACGGATCGGCCTACGGGGGCGGGATGTGTCTGACGCTGGCAGCCGATCTCCGCATTGCTTCGGAATCGGCGGTGTTCAACGCTACCGGCATCGTCAACGGTCTAACCAGCACGGAACTCGGCGCAAGCTGGTTGCTTCCGCGGCTGATCGGTGCGGCCAACTCCAACGACATCCTTTTTACCGGACGTCGCCTGTCGTCCGACGAGGCGCTGCGAATGGGCCTGGTCTCTCGCGTGGTACCCGATGACCACGTCGTCGATCACGCCGTCGAGATCGCCGAGGGCATGTGTCGTTTCAGCCCCTTCGGCCTGCAGATGACCAAGCAGGTCGTCTGGGCCAACCTCGAGAACCCGAGCCTGACGGCGGCGATCGAGCTCGAGGACCGCAACCAGATCATGCTCGGCATGACCGACAACTTGCCCGAGGCGGTTCGGGCCTTCGAAGAAAAACGCCAGCCGGTTTATACCGACATCCCGCGCAAGGGCGTCTACGAAGAGTGATCTCGACCCCGCGGCGGGCGGATTGAAACACGTTTCAATCAGTCCGGCGCTTGTGTTACTCCTTGTCCGGCGCGGTCTTGCGCCGCCCTCAAGGAGGTTGTTCCGTGAATTTCGAGTTCTCGGAGGCCGAGAAGGCGTTCGTCGCCGAGGTCGACCAATTCATCAAGGATAACCGTTCGGACGAAGTCACCGACGTGACCCGCGAGAACATGGCGCAGATCGCCGACACCCCGGAGCGCCAGGCTTTCACCAAGAAGATGGCAACGCGCGGGTGGTTCGGAATGACCTGGCCGAAAGCCTACGGCGGTAGCGAGCAGGAAGGCGTCTACGAGTATCTGCTGAACGAACGGCTCGCTTACTATGGTGCGCCGCAGATCGGTAAGGGCGTCGGCATCGTCGGCAAGACCATTATTCGCCACGGCAACGAGCGGCTCAAGCAAGAGTTCCTTCCGAAGGTACTCAAAGGCGAGATCCAGTTCGCGATCGGCTACAGCGAGCCCAACGCGGGTTCCGACGCGGCGGCGATGCAGCTTCGTGCGACTCGCGACGGCGACGGCTGGCGGCTGAACGGCCAGAAAATCTTTACCACGTCGGCGCACTTCGCCGATTGGTATTGGGTCGGCGCGCGCACCGATCCCGATGCGCCCAAGCATCACGGGATTACCGTGTTCCTGCTGCCGATGGACGCGCCGGGACTGACGATTCAGGGGATGCCGACGATCGGCGACGAGATCACGAACCAGGTCTTCTTCGACGACGTTTACGTAAGCGACGACTACCGCGTCGGCGAACTGAACAAAGGATTCCAGTACATTTCCGAGGCTCTCGATCTCGAGCGCTTCACGATGTTCACGTTTTCGCCGATCGAGCAGCGCGTCGAGGAGCTGCTCGCATACGTGAAAACCGCGACACGCGATGGCAAGCCGTTGCGCGAGGATCCGTTCGTGCGCCAGCGGATCGCGCAAATCATGACCGAGGCCGAGGTTGCCCGGGTGCTCGGTCTGCGTTTTGTTTCCGAATCGATGAAAGGCGGCAAGCCGCCTACGGTCGAGGCCTCCGAGTACAAACTGTTTGCCACTGAGTTTAGCGTCCGCTTGGCCAACTGGACTCTCGACATCGCCGGACCGGGCGCACAGCTACGCGTGCATACGAAAGAAGCGCCGATGCGCGGGCGGCCGGAGCGGACCTACCGCTACACCGTGATCGACACGATTGGCGGCGGTACCTCTGAGGTGCAGAAGAACATCATCGCCCGCCGCAAGCTCGGCCTGCCGCGCAATTTCTAGGAGGCGGCATGGGCGGCTTTCTCGAGGGAACGGTCGTGCTCGACTTGGCTAGCGTCGGGCCGGCCGCGCGAGCTTCGCGCATCCTTGCCGACTACGGCGCGACCATCATCAAGGTGGGCCCGCCGCCGAAGAAAGGCGGCGTGCAAATCGAGCCGCCGTTCTTCAGTTACGGAGCGGGGCGCGGCATGAAGCGCGTGCGCTTGGACCTCAAGGCGCCGGCTGGCAAAGCCGCGTTCTTGAAACTCGCCGAAGGGGCCGACGTCGTCATCGAAAGTTTTCGGCCCGGCGTTGCCGCACGCATCGGCGTGGGGTACGAGGACGTACGCGCGGCGAATGCCGCCGTCATCTACTGTTCGACCAGCGGCTACGGTCAAAGCGGTCCCCACGCGTCCTGGGCCGGCCACGACATCGACTATTTGGCCGTTGGCGGCTTTCTCCACTGTTCCGGACGGCGCGCCGACGGCGGCCCGACGATTCCGGGAGCGACGGTGGCCGACAGTGCCGCCGGTGGTATGCACGCCGTGATCGCGATTCTGGCGGCGCTTGCGGGCAAATCGCGCACCGGCGAGGGCGCCTACCTCGACGTGTCGGTTGCCGACGGCGTGTTGCAACTGATGTCGTTACACATCGACGAGCACCTAGCGACCGGCAACGAGCCGGCGCCGGGCAGCTCGATTCTTACCGGACGCTACGCTTGCTACGACGTCTACCAAGCCGGCGACGGCAAATGGCTGGCGGTCGGTGCGATCGAGCCGGCGTTCTTTGCCAATCTCTGCCGCGCGCTCGAACTCGAAAAATGGATCGAGCACCAAACGGACGAAGCCGTGCAGGAAGAAATCCGCGGCGACTTCACGCGCGCGTTCGCGCAACGAAACCGCGAAGAATGGATCGCACTGCTGGGCGGTAGCGATACCTGCGTGGCGCCGGTCTATTCAATTCCCGAATTGGTCAAAGACGCGCAGTACGCTGCGCGTGGCGCCTTTGTCGAGGCCGAACATGCCGAGCGTGGGCGATTTCGTCAGGTTGGCCCGGTGCTTGCCGGCTGCGAGCGACCGAACGAGCGACACCGCGTGAGGACGGAGACCGATACCGACGAGGTATTGGCGGCCGCCGGCTACCCGCGCGAGGAAATTGCAGCGATGCGTGCCGAGGGAACGATCGCCTGAGAGGAACAAGTAATGGATCTCGAACTCACCGACGAACAACAGATGTTACGGGACACCGTACGCGGCGTGTGCGAGCGTTATAGTCCGCTGGAAGTCGTGCGCGCGATGGAGGATGACCCGACGGGGTTTCCCGAAGACCTCTGGAAGCAGCTCGGCGAGCTCGGTTTGCTCGGGGTGACGATTCCCGAGCGCTACGGCGGCGCGGCGCTGACCGCACTCGATGCCGCGGTCGTCTACGAAGAGTTGGGCCGCGCGCTGTGCCCGTCGCCGCACTTCGTCAGTTCGATCATGAGCGCGGGCGTACTGCTTGCGGCCGGCAGCGAAGAGCAGAAGAGCCAGTGGCTCCCCAAGATCGCGACCGGCGAGACGATCATGACCCCGGCCTGGCTCGAGCCCGACGGCGGTTTCGGTCCGGAAGGCATCCAGTTGCGTGCAGCAACGCGTGGCGAGCGGGTCGAACTAAGCGGCGTCAAGCGCCACGTCGCCTTCGCTTCTGCTGCCGACCGGCTGATCGTCTTCGCGCGCAATGGCGACGCGCGCGAAGAGGTTTCCTTGTATCTCGTCGATCCCAAGGCCGCCGGCATCACGCTGACCCAGCAGCGGAGCCTTGCCGCCGATACGCAGTACAAGGTCGAGTTCTCGGGCGCGAGCGTGCCCGAGACCGATCGCATCGGCGCGGTCGGAAGCGGCTGGCAAACCTGGCGTGAGGTAATGCTCGACGGCATCATTCTGCTCGCCGCCCAGGCGATGGGGGGCGCGCAGAAGGCCCTCGAGATCACCGTGCAGTATGCCAAGGAGCGCGAGCAGTTCGACAAGCCGTTGGGCGCGTTCCAAGCGATCGCGCACTACCTTGCCGGCGGTGCGACGACCGTCGATGGTGGAACCACGCTGGTTTACGAGGCCGCCTGGGCGCGGTCCGAGGGCCGTCCGGTCGGGCGCCTCGCGCCGATGGCCAAACTGTTTGCATGCCGCACGTTCCGCGACCTGACGGCCATGTGCGAACAAGTGCACGGCGGCTACGGCTTTACCATCGATTACGACATTCAGCTTTTCTTCCGTCGCGCCAAGCAGCTTCAGATGACCTGGTGGGACTCGCGCTATCTCGAGGAATCGATCGCCGCCGACGTGCTCGATTGATCCGTCCGACAGCGCGAAAAAGTTCCGTCGCCATGCAGCGCTTGTTTGGTAGGATCGGAGAGATGTCGCCGCTTGCAGCAACGGTTGCTTCGCGCATTTGCCGCGCGATTGTCTTTGCGT
>CAZJCO010000232.1:0-4943 GCA_964544375.1 uncultured Myxococcales bacterium | reverse complement strand
GTGTCGGCTGCGTGTCGTGTGTGCTGTCGCCACGGCTCGCGTGAGGGCAGCGGCCTTGCTTGCCGGCACGCACTCGGTGGCCAAGCCTGCTGTGTCCGGGCTAGTTACGGCAACTGCGGCAAACCGACGATCCAATCGCATCATCACACCGCCGCCGGCAACCGGGCTGGCAACGACCTCGCCCGGCTGCGCTGGCGCGTCTACCGGGGCGGCCTCACGCAGCGCCGCCGACGTACCGGCCGGAGCCGTCTCGGACAACGCGCCCGAATCCGGGTCGACGTGCGCTACCTGCGCGTACGCCCGTGCGGGCAAAGCTGCTAAGACGGCAAACAATGTGCTGAAAAGCACTGTCTGCTTGATGTTCACGGTAAAACCTCCGCCACGCCGGCCATCTCGAGCGGCGCATCAAATTGGGCTAGCTACTACTATAGCGGCACGGGGAACTCGGTTCGACCCTTAAACATTGGCTTTTGGCGGAGCCGCTGTTCCATGAACGGGCGGCAGACGAGGGCGAGGGCCGGGTAGCTCGGCCGTGCTGTACCCACGGGCTCCAGCCAAACGGATCACTTGCGAATCCTGCCAACACGGCTCGCACCTCTCTGCCTATACCGGATTCCCATAGGATCCGGCATGATTTCTCTGACAAAAATGCACGTTCTCTTCGGCGGCTGGCAAGGGGCGAGCCTTCGTGCAAAAGAATGGTTCATGGAACTCAAGCAAACCAAATATGCTGTCGAGAACGGCGTCGCCCTGATCACCCTGTACCGCCCCGGCCATCTCAACGCCTTCACGACCCGAATGATGGAGGAACTGCTTGAACTGTTTCGGGCGGTCGACGCCGATGACAGCGTGCGGGCGGTAGTCGTCACCGGCGACGGCAAGGCCTTCTGCGCCGGAGCCGACCTGTCGGCCGGCGGGTCGACCTTCGACGCCGACACGGCCGGCGCCGAGGTCGGGGTCAGCGAGCATCGCGACGGCGGCGGCCGCGTCACGTTGGCGGTTTTCGGTTGTCGCAAGCCCGTCATTGCAGCGATCAACGGCGCGGCGGTTGGCGTCGGCATCACGATGACACTGGCAATGGACATCCGCGTGGTAGCGGCCGACGCCAAAATCGGCTTCGTCTTCTGCCGGCGCGGCATCGTACCGGAAGCCTGCTCGTCGTGGTTCCTTCCGCGCATCGTCGGTATCGGCAAGGCGACCGAGCTTTGCTACACGGGGCGCGTTTTTCGCGCCGAGGACGAAGCGGACTCCGGCTTGTTCAATTACGTGGTCCCGACCGAACAGGTATTGGAGCGTGCGATGGGGTTGGCGCGCGAGATCGCGGAAAACACTTCCGCGGTCTCGGTCGCACTCAGCAAAGCGCTGCTTTGGCACGGTCTGGGCCAAGACGATCCGCAGAGCGCGCACCTGATCGACTCCAAGTGCATCCACTGGGCGGGCCGACAGGCCGACGCTTACGAAGGCGTGCAGAGTTTTCTCGAAAAGCGGCCAGCGCGCTTTTCCATGAGCGCCGCGCGCGACATGCCCGAGTTCTACCCTTGGTGGAAAGAGCCGAAAGTCTGAACCGGAGGTCAGGCCGGCTTGCACTCGGGGAACTCGGCGAGTTCCCGCAAGTAGGCGTAGGGGTACATTCCCGTCGAGTGCCCGTCACCCCAGTAGAAGCGCACGGCATAGCGGCCCACTCCTTCGACGCGCGTCAGCCGGGCGTCGCCGCCGGCGACGAAGTTGCGGCTTCCCGAATGCCCCTGACACTCGGCGCAAGGGCACCAGCCCCGCAGGCCGCTCAAGAGGTACTCGGTCGTCTCGCCGTCGCTCCATCGAATGCGCAGGCTGTCGCTCGCCTGGTCGTGCTCCATCTCGACCGGCTCGGCCGGACCCGCGCTCTGCCCCGAAGCGACCGCCTCTGCAACACGACGCGCGAGCGTCTGCAGCTCGACGCTGACGGCATGCTCGGGTTCGGCCAAGACGATCGGCTTTCCGACGTCGCCGCTCGAACAGATCCGTTCGTCGAGCGGCAATTCGGCGAGCAGGGGTAGGCCCAACTCCATCGCCAATTGCTCGCCGCTTCGAGCCCCAAACACTTCATCGCGTGTCGCACAGTCCGGACACACGAAGGCGCTCATGTTCTCGACCACACCGAGTACGGGAGTATTGACCCGCGCGAACATGGCAATACCGCGACGCACGTCGGCCAGAGCGACATCCTGCGGTGTCGTGACGATCACCGCACCGTCGAGAGGGATCTCTTGCGCCAGCGTCAGTACGATGTCCCCGGTGCCCGGAGGCAGATCGACCACCAGATAATCGAGTTCGCTCCACTCGACGCCCCGCAAGAATTGGCGCGTCGCACTCATCGCCATCGGGCCACGCCAGACGACCGGCGCGCTGTCGTCGAGGAAGAATCCCATCGACATGACCTCGATGCCGCAGGCCGTTACCGGTGCGATCAAGTCTCCACTGCCGGGTTTCGGCCGATCGTCGATTGCCAGCATCATCGGTACGCTCGGACCGTAGACGTCAACGTCCGCCAAACCCGTACGGTACCCTTCCCGCGCGAGAGCCAACGCCAAGTTGACGGCGACGGTCGATTTGCCAACGCCTCCCTTGCAACTCGAAACCGCGATCACGTTGCGAACCGAATCGAGCTTGGGCTGGCGCGCGGGATCGCTCCCCGGCACTTGCGTCTCAGGCATGGCCGACCTCCGCCACCGGCGCCTCGAGAACCAACCGCTTGGCAAGCTCGACGAACGCTTTGGCGACTTCGCTCGACGGCTCCGAGACGACGATCGGCCGACCCTCGTCTGCGGCAACGCGAAGCGACCGGAGCAGCGGCAGTTCGCCGAGGAAGGCAATGCCTTCTTCTTCCGCGATGCGCTTACCGCCTCCGTGCGCGAACAGTTCCGTACGGCGACCGCAGCAAGAGCAGATATGGTAGCTCATGTTTTCGACCACGCCGACGACCGGCGCCTCGGCCTGCTTGAACATACGCACGCCGCGCGAAACATCCGCCAGTGCCACGCGTTGCGGCGTCGTTACGATGATGCCGCCGTCGAGTGCGACTTGCATCGTCAACATCATCTGCACGTCGCCGGTGCCCGGAGGCAGATCCACGAGCAAATAATCGAGTTCTCCCCAAGCAACGTCGTGCAGAAACTGCTCGAGCGCCTTGGTCAGCATCGGGCCGCGCCAGATCAACGGCGCGCCCTCTCCGACGAAGAAGCCCATCGAGACGACGCGGACGCCAAAGCGCTCGGGAGGAACCAGCCGGCCCTCGTCGTCGGCCGGCAGCTCTCCGGCCGAGCTAAGGCCGAACATCTGAGGAATGCTTGGACCGTAAATGTCGGCGTCGAGCAGGCCGACGCGGTGGCCAAGCCCGGCCAACGCAGCCGCCAGGTTGGAGGCAACCGAGGACTTGCCGACGCCGCCTTTGGCACTGGCTACCGCAAGTAACCTTGCGATCCCGTCAACGCGCTTGGGGCCGCGACCGAGAGCGCGCGCGGCCTCGGCGGGAGCGCCGCGCTGATCCTGCGGCCGCTCGACGACGATATCCGGCGGCGCCAGGCCCTCGAGCGAAGACAGCAGGGTTTCGACGTCAGAGACGATTTGCTCGATGACCTCTTGGTTCTCGGTCGAAAGCGCTAGCCGTACCTGCGTCCGCTGCGGATCGACGTCGATTTCCCGGACGATTCCGAACGACACGATGTCGCGGGAAAAGCCCGGATACGTGACCTGTTTCAGGCGTTCCTTGATCTCTTCTGCTGTCATCGTCGGCACCCCCGATCGGGGGATAGCTGCGGGCCCCGGTTTGGGACGCAAACGGCATTAGGAATGCCGCGCGGCCTGGTATGTCAAACGGGCGCCGCAGCCTCCTGGCATAGCAGCTTGTTTCGCTACCTTGACGGCATCCGAGAAACAAGGCTAACGTCGTTTGGGTCCGCCCTTGGATCGGAACGACCCAGGGGGGCACCGGTCCGTCAAGATGCCAGCAAAACGACGAAAACTGCGCACGGCACGCGGACGCGCCGCACTCGTGGCCGCGTTGCTGCTGGTGTGCGCCCTGCCTGCGCGCGCCGCGCTGAGCCCGCAGGAACTGGCTTGCCAGCTACAGAGTTTGAGCGCCATGGCCGAATACGTGCAGTCGGTGTTCGCCGCGCGGCAAGACTGCTTCACGACCTACGCGACCCCTCTGCCCGGCACCCCGGGGATCGACTGTTTTGCCGACATCAACGACGGCACCGGCGACGAAGCGATCGACGCCCGATTGCGTCGCGCACGCACGGTCCTCAGCCAGAAGATCCTCAGCGACTGCCTCGGCGTCGTCATGGAAGACCTCGGATTCCCGGGCTTTTGCGAAGATCCGGACGGGCCGCCCTACACCGCCTTCGATCATGAACTCTGCCTGGTAACAGCGGCCGACGAGAGCATCGACCGCATGCTTAACATCGAGCGGCCAACATCTGCCGGCAACCTGGATTCCCGTGAGACGACGTGCCAGGACCTCGTGGCACGCAACTCGTCGAAGATGTTCGTCAACGACTTCGCGACCCGGGCCGCCTGTCTGAAGCGCTGGTTCCAAGGACTCCTGCCGGCGGATGCCGTCGACTGCCTCGCGGAAGAAAACCCGCTCGCTCCCGGAACCGGCGACAGCAAGACCGACTCGAACGTCGTCTCAGCACACAACAAGATTCTCCGCGCAATTCCCAACAACTGTTCGGGGGTCGACCTCGGCACTCTCGGGTTCCCCCACCGCTGCACAAACGTCGGCACGGGCAGCATCTATCCACTCGAAGCACTGACCCAGTGTATGTTCGACACGCATCACGGAGACCTCTCGCGTCTCCTCGACCGAGCCAGCCCGACCACCAGTCGCTGCGGCAACGGCAATATCGACGCATGCGAACAGCGCCACGCTAGAGCAGTGCGTCTCAGGACACCGAGCACGT
>CAZJCO010000231.1:0-4957 GCA_964544375.1 uncultured Myxococcales bacterium | reverse complement strand
CGCCTCGGCGGGCATCGGCGAGGCCTTTGCGCATGCGCTCGCGCGTGACGGCGTTTCCTGCGTGCTGGTCGCACGCCGCGAAGACCGCTTGCGCGAGCTCGCCGAACGACTCGGGCAGCGCTACGGCGTCGACACTCGGGTGGTGGTTGCCGACTTGGCCGAGCCGTCGGCGATCGACGAGATCGTGCGCGCAACGGAGGAACTCGATCTCGGCGTGATCGTCAACAACGCCGGCTTTGGCGGAATCGGTCGATTCGAAAAGCGCGAGGCCGACGTGTTCGAGCGCATGATCAAGGTCAACTGCCTGGCTCCGGTTCTGCTCACCCGGCGCCTGCTCGACCGTCTGATCGAACGTGGGCGTGGGGCTGTGATCCTCACCGGATCGATCGCCGGCCACATTCCTCTGCCGTTGCACGCGGTCTACAGCGCGACCAAAACCTTTGACCGCTTCTTCGGCGAAGCCTTGTGGGCCGAGCTTGGCCAGCGCGGCATCGACGTGTTGGTGGTCGAGCCCGGTCCGGTGGCCACCGAGTTCGCGCAAGTCGCCGGCGAAAGCCGAGATTTGCCCGAGGCCCGGCCGCACGAAGTCGTCGAGACTGCGCTCGATGCGCTCGGCAGCCGTCCGTCGGTGGTCCACGGGTGGGCCTTGTGGGTCGGATCGGGCCTGTTGGCCATGCTGCCGCGGTCGCTGCTGGCCTTCATCGACCAGCGCTTGGCTTCGGCCGAGACCCCGGCCGAAATGCGCTGACCTTGGGTTTGCCGGCCTTCGATTCCGCATCGCCGGTTTTCCGGCTATGCTGTCGAGCGGCCCGCCAGGAGAGCACGGGCGAAGACTTGGGAGGAAGCTGACGACGATGAAGGTTTCGATCACCTACTGCGGGCGTTGAAACTATCTGCCTCAGGCGACCAGTTTGGCCGCCGCCCTCAAGAAAGAACTCGGTGTGCAGGCGGAACTGATCGAAGGCGACAAAGGCATCTTCGACGTCGTTGCCGATGGCAAGCTGATCTTTTCGAAGGATTCCAAGGGACGCTTTCCCCAAGACGACGAAATCGTTTCGGCCTTGCGCTAGCGACGACAAGGAGGCGACCGATGCCTATTTTCGAGTACCGCTGCACACGTTGCGACGCGACGTTCGAGACTCTGCTGTCTCGCGAGGAAGCAGACCGCGAGAGTGCTGCGATTTGTCCCCAATGCGGCAAAGCGACGCGCGATCGTCTGCTGAGTGCCTTCGCCGTCGGCAGCGGGACCGACGACGTTTGCGAGACTTGTCCTTCGCCCGACGGACCCGGTTGCAGCGGTAGCGGCTGCGGCCTGCCGGAGTAGGGCAGCGTGAGTTACCAGGACATCCTCTTCGAGCAGAGTGGCGAGACCGCCTGGATTACGATCAACCGGGAAGACAAGGGCAACGCGTTTCGCATGGAGACCGTGCGGGAGATGCTCGACGCGCTCGAGAACGCGCGGCGAGACGCCGACTGCCGCGTGGTCGTTCTGAGTGGCGCCGGCCGGCGGTTTTTCTGCATTGGCGGAGACCACGAGTCGGCCCACGAAAGCCAAGAGGATCGCGTTCACTACGGCACGATGTTCCCGGTTGCCGACCTTTACGACCTGATCGACAAGCATCCCAAGCCGGTGATCGCCATGGTGAACGGTTACGCCGTCGGAGGCGGCAACGTGCTGGCGATGATGTGCGACCTGACAATTGCGTCGCGCACGGCGGTATTTCGCCAGGTCGGGCCGATGATGGGCAGCTTCGACGCCGGCTTCGGCACCTGGTACCTCGAGGAAGCGATCGGCCGCAAGCGCGCCAAAGAGATGTGGTATCTCGGCCGCAAGTACACGGCCGAGGAAGCTTACGCGATCGGGCTCGTCAACGAGGTGGTCGATGCCGAGGGCCTTCGCGAGCGCGTGGCCGAGGTCTGTCGCGAGCTGGCCGATCGCGGCCCCTTCGCGATCGCCGCTTTGAAATCGGCATTCCACGCGCGGCACGCCGGAGCACCGGGGCTCTCGCGGGTGACCGTCGACATGCTCGTCAACCAGTACTACCAGACCGAGGAATCGCGCGAACTCGGCCGCGCCTTCGGCGAAAAGCGCGAGCCCGACAAGAAAAAGTTTTACCGCTAGACGATGAGACTCGCGCGCTCGGCCCAGTAGCGCTTGCGCAATACCCGCTTGTAGAGTTTGCCGGTCGGCAAGCGTGGAAGTTCGGGATCGAAGTCGACCGTGCGCGGACACTTGTAGTGGGCCACGCGCTGCCGGCAAAACTCGAGTAACTCGCGCTCGAGTTCGGCGGACTCTTCGAAGCCCGCTGCCAGTTGTACGACGGCTTTGACTTCCTCGCCGAAGTCTTCGTTCGGTACGCCGATCACCGCGACGTCGAGAACCGCAGGATGCGATGCGAGCGCGTGTTCGATCTCGGCGGGGTAGATGTTGATGCCGCCCGAGATGATCATGAAGTTCTTACGATCGGTAAGGTAGAGATAGCCATCCTCGTCGAGGTGGCCGACGTCGCCGAGCGCCGACCAGTTCGGATGCGCTGGGTGTTGCGCCGAACGCGTCTTGTCGTCGTCCCGGTGGTAACGAAACGGCATCTGCGGAAGCTCGAAGTAAATCATGCCGTCTTCGCCGGCGGGCAGTTCGGTGCCCTGTTCGTCACAGATGTGGATCGTGCCGAGAACCGCGCGACCGACGGAGCCCGCATGGCCCTGCCACTCATTGGAGTTGATCAGGGTAAGTCCGTTGAGTTCCGTTCCGCCGTAGTACTCCCAGAGGATCGGGCCCCACCAGTCGATCATCTGCCGTTTTACCGCCGGCGGGCAGGGGGCCGCCGCATGAATCGCCACCCGATGACTTTGCCAGTCGTAGCCGCGGCGTTCTTCTTCGGGAAGCTTGAGCATGCGCGAAAACATCGTTGGAACCCATTGGCTGTGGGTGACTCGGAAACGTTCGATCGCTTCGAGCGACACGCGCGCGTCGAACTTCTCCATGACGATGACGGTGCCGCCGAGGCTTTGGACGGTCGCGGTAAATCCCAGCGGCGAAGCGTGGTAGAGCGGAGCCGGCGACAGATAGACGGTGTCGGCGTCCATCGAAAACATCGATCCGAGAAGTCCCGGGAGGGGGTAGGGGTCGTCGATCGTCAGATCGGGCAGCGGCCGCCAGACGCCCTTGGGACGGCCGGTCGTTCCGGAACTGTACAGCATTGTCTCGCCGCGAGGTTGCTTGGCCAGCGGCTCGGCCGGGCAACGCGCGATTGCGTCCTCGTAGGACTCGAAGCCCGGGCACGCGCCGTCGGTCATGAGGCGTAGCGGGCATTCGCCGAGAAGCTCGAGCATCGGCTCGGCCGTGGAGGCCAGCGCGGCTGAAGTGACGAGCAACTTGGCTTCGCAGTCATTGACGATGTAGGCGGCTTCTTCGGGGCTGAGGTAGCGATTGACCGCCGTAATGTAGAGGCCCGAACGAATCGCTGCCCAGTAAACCTCGAAGTAGCGTGGATGGTTCTCCATCAGCAGCGCAATGTGGTCGCCGCGGCGCAAACCGGCCTGCCACATGAACTGCGCTAGACGATTCGAGCGGCGGTCGAGTTCGCCGTAGCTGACGGTTTCGCCGCTACCGCTCATGACGACTGCGGGTTTGTCGGGAGACTGTCTCGCCCAATATCCTGGATACATCGCTCGTTCCCCTCCGGCGTCGCTTTCTTCCCTGGCCGGACAATCGCGCTGTCTTGATCTACGGCGTCTCGCGCCTTGGTACAAGAGAAAGTCGGCCGGCGGTGGCCTTGGCGTGCGGACGCGCTATCCTGACCGGCGATGGCTTGCGCACTGGTTGCGGTCCTTCTCCGGCGGGCCGCGCGTTCCGCCGAACGCTTCTTTTTTGTAGCGTGCCTGTTGCTGGGCATGCTGGCGTTTACCGTTCCGTCTGTCGCGGAAGAGCCAAGCGCGGCCTCTGTCTGGAGTAAGCAGCGCATGGAACAATTCAAGAAGCCTCCGACCGACGAGCTGAAGAGCCGCCTCAGTCCGCTACAGTTTCGCGTGACGCAGGAGGAAGGCACCGAACCACCGTTCGACAACGAGTTTTGGGACAACAAGCACCACGGCGTCTACGTCGATGTGGTTTCCGGCGAACCGTTGTTCAGTTCGCTCGACAAGTTCGACTCGGGCACCGGCTGGCCGAGCTTTACGCGGCCGCTCGAGACCGAGAACATCGCGCAGCGGACCGACCGTCGCCTGTACGTTGCGCGCACCGAAGTACGGTCTCGCCACGGGGACTCCCACCTCGGTCACGTGTTTAACGACGGTCCAGTGCCTAGCGGCAAGCGCTACTGCATCAATTCGGCCTCGCTGCGCTTCGTCCCGCTCGAGCGAATGGCCGAGGAAGGCTACGGCGAATACTTGGGTCCCTTCAGGGAAGCCGGTCTGATCGCCGACGAGGCCGATACCGAGCCGAGAGAAACGGCGACCTTTGCCGCCGGCTGCTTCTGGGGAGTCGAGGAGATCTTGCGGGGCCTCCCTGGCGTCGTCGAGACCACCGTCGGCTATACCGGCGGCGCGCTCGAAGCCCCGGGGTACCGAGACGTCATGCGCGGCGATACCGGCCACGCCGAGTCGGTTGCGGTCGTCTTCGATCCTTCGCGGATTTCTTATGAACAACTGTTGGGGTACTTCTTCCGTCTGCACGATCCCACCACGCGCAACCGGCAGGGAAACGACGTCGGCACGCAGTATCGATCGGCGATTTTCTACCACGACGAACAGCAGCGGCAGGTAGCCGAGCGCGTGAAGGCCGAGGTTGAGGCCTCAGGCAAGTGGCCGGCCCCGCTGGTTACCGAAATTGTCGCCGCCGGCCGGTTCTATCCAGCCGAAGACTACCACCAGGACTACCTGCAGAAACATCCGCACGGCTACACCTGCCACTTCCTGCGCGATTAGCCGGCGCCTCCCGCCTCCGGGGCTGGCGACG
>CAZJCO010000230.1:0-4963 GCA_964544375.1 uncultured Myxococcales bacterium | reverse complement strand
GGTCAACCGACACACACACACGCGTGGTAGGGGCGCGCGTCACGCACCACAACTGGGGGGCGCACGGATCTCTTTCCGTCTTCGCGCGGCCGCGGTCGGCGACATCCAGCCGCGAAAGATTGTCCCCACGAGCCGCGGACGAACAGAACGTGCCGCGCGCCCTGCGGCCTAGTCGCGCCATCAGGGCACGGCCGACAAGTCCGGTTGCGCCGATGACGAGGGCGTCCCTTCCTAGGTCGCTCACCTTGGCTTCATCCGGTTCATGCGGGGGTTCGCGAAAGGCCACGAACACTGGCCATCAAGGCTTTGCGACAGACGATCATCCAGAGCAGGATCGGCGCCAAACGTCGCCCGACGTACGCGCAGAAATCGTAACTGCGAAAGACGATCAGCTTTGCCGCAACCGCTCCATTGCTCAGTCGTTCGGCAAGACTCGCGTTCAAGTAACGCAAACCCTGAACCCTATAGGGACCGACATTGAAGAACGCGTAGTGAAACTGAACACTCAGCATGAAATATAAAACGTGTAGCACCCAAAGTGCGGCCAGCGCTGTCAGCAAGGCACGCCAACGATCCCGGCCAACAAGGCCTGGCGTGGCCAGGATCAACGCGACGAGAAGCGGGACGTTGTTATGGTGCGTACGCAGTTCGAGCCTCTGGTCGGGAATCTTGTCGAACGGCGGTACGTGGGACACTACCGTGCGAGAACCGTCTACGCTGATCGAGCCCGTCATTCGTTGCGTTTCGATATTGCGCAGAGCGAGTCCGGCAGTCACCGCGACCATGCGATCATAAGATGGGCCGACCAGGACGGCCCAAGCCACGCTCGCCAACAAGAGCGTAACGATGAAGCGGACGCCTGTCCGCATAAGGCTAGGTCGTCGTTCGGACACCTTTTTCAACCCATACAAAGAACAGAAGAAACGCGAAGCCTATGATCAAGAACTGCCAAATGTAAACGTGCGCGGCACGAAAGAGGAACGGCACAAACACGCCGAGGACAAACAGGCTCACAATTCTGACAATGTTAATTAGAAATAATGCCGACTGTCCAAGCGCGAGCCCAAGGCACCGCTCTTTCCATCGCGCCGGATACGCGAGAATGGTCGCGAGCAAGATCAAGTGCGCCCACAAACCGTTGCACTCGTTGGCAATTCGCATCGAAAAAGAAGTCGCGGGAGATCCGAGCACCTGACCTCGCGAGATAACCTCGAGACCGAGGCTGTGAATAACAAAGCCCGACAAAGAAGTGAGGAAGGCAGTATAGCGTTCTAGCGGCACGTCCTGCATCCAAGAGTTTCTGAGGATCAGACCGCCGACAATCATGGTGACAGCAAACACCCAGATCGGCTTACTCTCTCTCAGTGTCGATCGAAATGGCATCCGATTCCCGCGGCCAACGTTTCGACTTTACGTTCTCACCGGCAGGCAGACAAGCACTTAGCCGGCATCGAACACGACCCCTGGAGCCAGCACGGCGTACGGATCTAATGCTGCCTTGACCACTCGCATCTGCTCTACACCGCCCGCGCCGTACAAGCGCCGAAGCAGTTCCTGCTTGATCGGGTTGCGGCCGACGCCGTGCTCCGACATCGGACAACCGCCCATCGCGATCGCGGCCTCGCCGATCGCGAGCTGTGCCTGCTCGGCCCTATCCATCTCTTGCCTGCTTCGCGGAATCACGTTGGGGTGCAGGTTGCCGTCGGAAATATGCCCCCAAATCGCGTAATCCAAAGCGGCGTCGGAGAGGACGCGGCGGTAGGTCGCAAGCGCTTCGCCCAGGCGCTCGAAGGGTACGATGACGTCGCCGCCGACTTTGGAGATCTCCGGATCGATGTCGCGTTTTGCCTGAGCGATGCGCCGGTTGACGCCTTCGGGCGCGGCCTCGCGAATGCCGAAGACCGCATCGCGGCGGGCGGTCTCGCCGGGAAGCACCGGTACCGCGGTTTCGAGCACGCCGTGACGGTCGAGCAATGCCGCAAGCTTTTCGAGCGAGGCCGCGGGCGAGCTTGAACTCGGCCGGCCGGCAGCGTGGTGCTCGCCGGCTGCGGCAATTGCTACAAAGGCTTCATCGCGCGTGGTCGCTGCCGCTAGCTCCGCCTGCAGGATGATTGCGGCTCCTGCCCGGGTCGGCCAAGCGACGCCGGCTCGCTCGGCCGCGCCGTCTTCGGCCAGCAGCTCCAGACAGCGCCGGTCGAGAAACTCGATCGAAGCGACGTCGATCCCGCTAGGATCGCGGCTCGCTCTGGTCCGCTGCGAAGCCTCGCGCAGGTCGGCCACCAGCGCCAGCGCTTCGGCATCGCCCGCAAGAGGGACGAGGGCCGCAAACCACTCGGGCCGCGGGCGCAGCAGTCGCAGCTCGATTTCCGTTACCACGCCCAAGGTGCCCTCGCTGCCGATGAACAAGTCGATCAGATCCATGCCCGGCTCGGCGTAGTAGCCGGCCGAGCACTTCGCGACGCGCGGCATCGCATAGCCCGGGACTTGAAGCCGCAAAAGCGCGCCGGCGGTCGTCTCGATCTCGAAGAAACCTTCTGCCGAGGCGCGGACCTCGCCGCGCCGCAGATCCAAGACTTCGCCGGAGGCAAGTACGACGGTAAGACCGCAAACCCAGTTTCGCGTGCTACCGTACTTGAAGGTTGCCGCGCCGGCGGCGTTCGTCGCCACGGTTCCGCCGATCGTCGCACCGTCGTAGGTCGGCGCCGGCGGATAGTAGAGTCCGCGCTCGCGAAGCTCGCTTTCCAGTTCCGCAAGCACCAGACCGGGACCGACGCGCACCGAGTCGGCGCGCCACTCGAGCACGCGGTTCATCCTCGCCGTAGAGATCAGCGTTCCGCCACGCGGCGTCGCTCCGCCGGTCAGCGACGACTGGGCGCCGACGGCCAGCACCGGGCCGCCGACGGCTGTGACCGCGGCGACGTCGGCTTCGTCGCGCACAAAGCACAGGCGACCACAATGACCGCCCGGATAGTGCGCCGCATCTTCCAAGTAGGCCTCGAGTTCGCCGGCATCTTCGATCACGCGCATCGCCGAGTCTGCCGCAGTGCGACGCGGTGGGCGCGCTCTCACTCGGGGGGATGTCGCTTGCTCGGTCACCGATTGCCCTTGCTCATCTGTCGCTCGCCCGCCGTTTGCTTGGCAGTGCGTTTGCCTCAGCGTAAAGATGCCCGACACGGCATCTAGAAGGCCAGGAGAACATGATGGCGCAAGACGGCAGCGAAGCACAAGCGGCAAGCCTCGGCGAAGAGTCGATCCTCAGCGAAGCTCTCGAGACCGCCGGACGCGCGGCTTTTGCCGACGAGAGTTTTCGTGAGCCAATGCGCGTGCTGCTTCGCTCGCTCGACGAAGAAGCCGGCTTGAACGCCGCCGGCCGCTTTACGATGCGGGCGCGCATCATCGACTTGCTCGTCAACCGCCTGCGTCTCGAACAATACCTCGAGGCCCAGCCCGAGATCCGCGACGAACGCATCGGCGATCCGGTAGTCATCGTCGGCCTGCCGCGGACCGGCACGACGATGCTGCACCGCCTGCTCTCCTGCGACCCCGACGTCAATTCCGTGGCGTGGTGGGAGAACCGCAACCCGGCGCCCTTTCCGGGCACCGACTGGAGCAAAGCCGATCCGCGGATTGCGGCCGCTCACGAGCAGGTCCGGCAGATTCTCGAAGCCGTGCCGCAGCTCGCGGCAATCCACCCCTGGGATCCCGAGGGACCGGACGAAGAAATCTTGCTCTTGGAGCATTCGTTCCTGAGCACCACACCGGGATCGATGGCCTACGTTCCGAGCTACGACCGCTGGATGGAACGGCAGGATCAAACACCGGCCTACCGGTACCTGGAACTGATGCTCAAGTTCTTGCAGTGGCAGAAGCGCCAGGCCGGACGGGCGCGCTCGCGCTGGGTACTCAAGACTCCGCACCACCTGGGTTTCATCGAGTACTTGCTGAGAGTCTTCCCAAGCGCGCGCGTCGTGCAAACCCACCGCGATCCAATCCAAACGATCGCGTCGGTAAGCAGCATGTACGATGCGCTCTGGCGCCTGGCCTCCGACGACCCCGACCGCCGGGTCATCGGCCGCTACTGCAAAGAGCACTACGGCGGCATGCTCGCCCATTGCATGAAGGTGCGCGACGAGATGCCGGCGGACCGTTTCTTCGACGTCGATTACCGCGCCTTCGTGCGCGACCCGCTCGGCGAAGTCCGCCGCATCTACGACTGGCTCGGATACGCTCTCTCGCCCGAGCTGGAAAAAGAAATGCTCTGGTGGATCGAAGAAAACCGGCGCGATAAGCGCGCGCCGCACGAATACACGCTCGAGCAGTTCGGGCTGAGCGAGGAAGAGATCCGGCGCGATTTCGCCGAGTACCGTAGCCGGCACATCGAAGTGTAACGACCGCAGGGCCTCCCGGCGGGCGTCAGTCTTTCTGCAGTTCTACGGTCAAGTTGCCCGCATCGCGCACCAAGAGGCCCTTTGCCCCCGGGCGAAGAAGGTCGGACGCCCACGCAGCGGCCTTTGTTCGATCGACAAACACCTTCATCCCGAGCAAGCCGGCCGTCGCCGGATCGATGTTCGGCGTGACCAAGGCCAGCCGTACCCCACGGCGGTCGCTCAGGTACCTCAGACGGACCGCTTTGTGGTCACCCAAGCGGTAGCCTCTTTCCGAGACGATTCGGAGCGCGTCGTCGTACGCCGGCGCCTGCCGCAGCAATTCGACAAAGTGATCAATACCGACGCCAGCGTGACACGCGGCGTCGAGAATCAACAATCCGCCATCACACACGGCTGCCTCGGTGTTCTTGATACCTTTGTCGGCCTGATAGACGTCGCGGTCGAGCGGCGGCGCAACCTGCGCAACCAAAAAGTCCAGTGGCTCCGGAACGCGGGGCCCGAAGCGGGGGGGGACCAACCGCAGGCCCCGCGTGAGCCCCTCCGGCGGCCCGCCCGCCGTTGGTTGGGGGATACGC
>CAZJCO010000229.1:0-4989 GCA_964544375.1 uncultured Myxococcales bacterium | reverse complement strand
AGGTCGCTGAGCAGTGAAATTGTCAGCGACCGCGTCACCGTCGGCGCCCCTAACTGTTCGGTCAAAATCTCGGCGTCGGCAAGCAACTCCCCGAAGTGCGCTACGCGCTGCTCGAGTTCGGCGAAGCGTAAGTTGACGATCGCTTCGTCGTTGCTGAGTTGGCTTTCGGCCCTTGCCTCGATGCTTGCGGTCGTGACCTGCAGGTTCACCACCATGCCGGCACCGGCCAAGACCAGCGCGGTAACGAAGAACGCACCCAGAAGTCGGCGCAACAACCGCTTGCCGCCCGTGGCAGCGGCCCTTGCTCTGAGCGGACGCAAACTCAAGGCCTATAAGTACTCGGATCAAAGCCGGCTTGCCGGATCATGCGGTTGACCTCGCGCAGGTCGTCCACCGTGGTTCGCACGAAGCGGTCCGCACCGAGCGCCGCAAGCACCATACGACCTTGCTTGGATTCGTGCAGTCCGAGCAGCAATCCAGTGATCAGTTCATTGAAGTCTTCGGGAGCGCGCGGAACGCTGGGCGCGATTTCTTCGGCCACCACCGGTACCAGATCGTGACAATCGAAACAGGGAAACTTGAGATCGCCGGTGAGGACGAAGGTATTGTTCGGCACCGGAGGAGATACGGAAAGAACGCGTAAGTCCCTGGAAATCTCCGGCCGCGCCTTCGAAACTTCGTCGAGCATCAAGTCCTTGGCGGCGCCGGCGTCCAGCTCCCCATCGAACACTTTCTTGAACAACAGATCGTGGCTGCCGGTAAAGACGATCGAGCCCAAGAAGGTTCTCGGACGGCGGACACCGTGGTTGCGGAAGTAGATCAACGGATAGAGGTACCCCGCGGTGGTCGCCTTATCCACAAAGCCGAAAGACTTGCCGCGCAGATCGGCCCATCCCTCGATGCCGCTATCCTTGCGGGTGACGATCAAGCTGCGGTACTGGGAAACGCCGTTTTTCTCGGGCCGCGCGATCGGTTCGACACCCGCCTGCGCCCGCGCCAGCGCAAACGCCAGGCTGCCGAGGAACGCGGCGTTGATCCGGCCCGCCTGGAACTCATCAATGACGTCACCGTAGCTCGGCAGCAGCCGCAGTTCGACCGTGATCTGTAACCCCAAGCGTTCGCTCAGGTAGTCGACCATCGGAGCGTAACGTTGCTCCTGCGCGAGCAAGTCCTGCTCGGGCAACACGCCGATGATGAGGTCCATCGTAATCGGAGCGAAGCCGTGGCCTTCGATCGTTCGGCGGACTCCCTCGCTGTACATGAACTTGATGAAACGCATCGCCGCGCGCGACGGACTCGGCCCGATGACGAAACCGAACGGACGCGTGTAGGCATAGCGACCTCGCCGAAAGTCGTCGAGCGTCGGGCGGACCTCGTCGACCGCGATGAACTTGACACCGACGTTGGAAAGCACCGCGTTGCCGAAAGAAAGATAACCAATCGCGTTTTCGACGACTGTCAGTGAGGTCATCATGTCGTCGGGATTCTCGATGGCCGTGGCCTTCGGCGTAATCGCGAAGCTCGAACCGAAGAGCTTCTGCCTGAGAATCATTTTCACCGAGGTGTGCTCGGGCCGATCCAACACGACGATTTCCGCAGCGGATCCGCCGACGTCCTTCCAATTCGTGATCCTCCCGGAATAGATATCGAGCAACTGCTGCCGACTAAGCGAATCCACCCCAACATCGGGATGCGTCGCAAACACGATGAGATCGTGCGCCAGGTGCAGGTAGGTCGTTGATCGTCCTTTTTCTTCTCGCGACAGAGGACGGGATAGCAGGCCGATGTCGGCGTCGCCGACCTGAATCCCTGCTGCACCGCCGCGCGTATGGGTCGGCGGCAAGAAGACAATGCTGTCGGTCGATTGGGCCTTTTCGTACTGGGCCGCGAGTGCGCGAGCGAGCGGATACACATCGTCCGAGCCGGCAATCCGGATGATGTGCCTTGCCGCCCCGGACGCGTCTTCACTCGTACCGTCGCGTTGGGCGCAGCCCCCCAGCGCGAGCCCGGCCGCGATAGCGGCCAGCGCGAGACCCCGAAAAACCCGTTTCATCCCGTCCGTCCTCCTTTGTTTTCGAGGACTTAGAAAAGGTGTTTATCCCTCTTGGTAGACCTCGGGGGCGTCGGGTGCAAAGCGTTCGAGCAGAAAACGTTCCTGCGGCTTCTCGGAAGCGGTCTTGGGAATCTCGGCGACGATCTGCAGATAGCTTGGCACGAAGTTCGGTTCGAGCGCCTTGCGGCAGGCACCGAAGAGTTCGGACGGAGAGAACGAAGCAGCATCGGACGGTACGATTGCCGCCACCACGTCTTTCTCTCCGGGCGCGCCGGAAGCCGCGGGGACGCCATAGACGAACACGTCGGTAACCGCCGGGTGTTCGGCGATCACTTTCTCGACGTAGCTCGGCAGGATGAAATCTCCGTTGTGGCGAATGCCACCGCCCTTGCGGTAGTCGAAGAAGAACCAGCCTTCCTCGTCGGTGTGGCCCATGTCGCCACTGTGCAACCAGCCACCGGCGGTCTTCTTCTCGGAGGCTTCTTGGTTGCCGTAGTACTCGACTTCGGCCTTGCCGCCCATCGGCCGCGAGACGATCTCGCCGACCACCCCCGGCGGACATTCGTTGCCGTCGTCGTCGACAATCTTCATTTCGAGGCCGGGAGCCGGCTTACCGAAGCTGCCGACCGGCCCGAGGCCGACCGGCTTGAAGGCCAGCCCGCCTTCGATCGCACCGTACCACTCGAAGATCTCGACGCCGAAACGCTTGCCGAAGGACTCCCAAATGGCGGCAGGCATGCCGGCGCTGATCACCATCCGAACGGGATTGTCGGCATCGTTGGAGCGCTCGGGCTCGGCGTAAATCGCGGTGGCCATCCCGCCGAGCAGCGAGAAAGTCGTGCATCCCAAACGCCGCGTGATGTCCCACAGACGCGACTTGGTGAAACGGCGGCTGAACACCGCGCGCAGTCCCATGTGCAGCGACGGACCGAGCGTCACCGCCTGTGCGTTACCGTGCGTGAACGAGAGCCCGGTATACGGGCGATCTTCTTTGGTATAACCGAGAAGCGCTCCGAGCAGCGCGAACATGCCGAAACGCTCGTTGGGGAAGACGACGCCCTTGGGATCGCCGGTGGTTCCCGAAGTGTAGATGATCTGCAGCGGATCGGCTCCGGACTGCACGCGCGAGTCGACTGTGGGAGCCGGCGATTCAAGCAGTTCCGCCATCGGCACCGCACCCGGCACGTCGACGAAACTCGGCCCATCGGCGTTCTCGTCGCTCTCGAGAACCACGATCCATTCGATACCGGGCAATTTGTCACGAATCTCGACGACCTGCTGCAGGCAGTAGTCGCCGCAGACGATGCCCCGGCAGCGCGCGTTGCTGAGGGTGTAGAGAAGTTTGTCGCCGCGTGTGCGCGGATCGATCGGCACCTGCACGCAAGCCGTGCGCGACGCTCCGATCATGGTTTCGAGAAACTCCGGATGATTCCGCATCATCAAGCCGAAGCTGTCGCCGCGGGCCATGCCCAGTCCCTCGAAAAAAGCCGCCACACGGTTGCCACGATCGGCCAACTGCGCGTAGGTGCGCAGCTCGTCCGCAGCGCGGCCGCCTGTGGAGTCGGCGCGCTCGAAGGTCACGACGTCAAAGTCCGGCTCACTCTCGGCGCGGGCGAGGATCAAATCGGAAAGGATTGCCTCGTTCAGTTCACTCATCTCGCTTCAGACGGAAAGCACCGTCACGCACATTGCCGCGGCATCGATGCCGATGTTACCACCGCCGTTTTGCGCCAAGGCAACCCTGGCACCCTCGACTTGCCGCTTACCGCTGCGGCCCTGAAGCTGCTCGGTAAGCTCGACGATCTGCGCGGCGCCGGTCGCGCCCACGGGATGCCCCTTGCGCAGCAAACCGCCGGAAGTATTGACTGGGATGCGCCCGCCGAGCTTGGTCGCACCCTCGTCGATCAAGCGGCCTCCCTCGCCTTTGGGGCAAAGGCCGAGCGATTCGTAGCTGGTCAGTTCGGCCGGCGCCGAGGCGTCGTGACATTCCAGCACGCTCAGGTCCTCCGGACCGACACCGGACTCCTCGTAGGCCTCCTTGGCGCAGACGTCGACGGTGCCCGGCTCGTCGGGCCCGTGGTCCCAACCCGATCGCAGCACGCAAGAACGAATCCGCACGGGTCGGGAGACGCCGAGTTCGCGCGCTTTCTTTTCGCTGACGAGTACCACCGCGGCGGCGCCGTCGCCGATCGGCGAACACATCGGACGAGTGAGAGGTTCGGCAATCATCGGCGCGGCGAGCACTTCCTCGGGAGTCATCACTTCGCGAAACTGCGCGCGTTCGTTCATGCTGCCGTGATAGGAGTTTTTCGCCGCGATTTTCGCGAACTGCTCCGCCGTGGTTCCGTACCGTTCCATGTGGCCGCGCGCCATCGTCGCGTAGATGTCCATGAACATCGAACGTTTTTCGCCCGCTCCGCTGGACGCCGACGAGGCTCCGGACTGTGCCGCGCTGCTCTGCAGCTGTTGAAGAATCGCCTGCAACATTTCCACGTCGACCGCGCCGGTAAACGCAGAAAACGTCTTCTTCTTGTCCTGGTCGTAGAGTTTCTCGACACCGAGGGCGAGAACCACGTCGTAGTAGCCGGCACTGATCATCGCCGCCGCTTGATTGACGCCGGTCGAACCGCTGGCGCAGGCGTTTTCGACGTTGATCACCGGAATCTGACCGATGCCCATCGAGCGCAGGATGACCTCGCCACGGATGCTTTCCTGCCCGGTGATCAGCCCGGCCGCGGCGTTGCCGACGTAGGCCGCCTGGATCTGCCCGGCCTCGATACCGGCGTCCTTGATGGCATCTTGCACCGCCTGCGCACCGAGAGCCTTGAGGCCGGTCTCCATGTGCTTGCCGAAAGGCGTCATGCCCACTCCAGCTACGATCGCGTTCATTTTCATCGGATTTGTTTCTCCTTAGTCTCTTCCACAGCGCCTCGGCG
>CAZJCO010000228.1:0-5012 GCA_964544375.1 uncultured Myxococcales bacterium | reverse complement strand
TCGTCACTCCGGAAGACGAGACCTGGCAGGATACGAGCGAGATCCTCGACCGGCTGGACGCGCGATTTCCCGCTCCCGCCCTGATTCCCGCCACACCGTTACAAAAGATTGCGGCATATCTGATCGAGCTCTACGTGGACGAGTTCATGCTACTTCCGGCGATGCACTACCGGTGGAGCGATCCGGCAGGAGGAAAAGACGCGCGCGGCTCGTTCGCCGCAATCTGGGGAAACGTCGAGGAAGCCGACGCCTTCGCCGACGAAATGTCGGGCATGCTTCCGCTCCTAGGCATCGTGCCGGAGACGATCCCGGCAATCGAAGCGCACTTCGGCGAACTGCTCGACCAACTGAGTGCGATCTTCAGGGAACAACCGTTTGTGCTCGGCGGCCACCCCACACTAGTCGACTACGCGCTGATGGGTCCACTTTACGCCCACCTTTACCTCGACGTCGTTCCGGGTCCGATGCTGCGCGAGCGCGCACCGCTCGTCGCCCACTGGATCGAACGAATGAACCATCCCGACGTCGACCGATTTAGCGACCTCCTCGCCGGTGACGCCATCCACGACGGCGTTGCCCGCATTTTGTCCCTGATCGGCGGCGACGCGGTCCCTCTATTGCTCGATACCCTACGTGACTTCGAGAGCTGGGCGGACGCCAGGCCCGACGACATCAGCGAACCGCCGAGGGCCACCGGTTTTCATCAGACTCGGCTGCGGGGAGTCGAGGTCTCGCGCTACACCAGCTCCTATACGCTCTGGATGTGCCAGCGCTTGTGGGCTGCGCGCGATGCGCTCACGGCCGAAGATCGTGCGCGCGTCGAGGCCGCACTCGAGCCCACAGGCTGCGTGGAACTAGTCGGCTACCAGTCGAGGCATCGCATGGACAAACGCAACTTCCGTCTGGTCTTCAAGGAAGTCTGAATCGAGGGCCTCGGAAGACGGCGTCAAAAAGCGCTAGCCGTTCACGAACGACAGGTACTCGCGTACGTCTTCCTCGCTGCCGATGATCAGCGGTACCCGCTGGTGTAGCTCCTCGGGCACGATGTCCATGATCGGCTGCTTACCGGTGGTCGCCAAGCCGCCGGCCTGTTCCACGATGAACGCCATCGGTGAGGCTTCGTAGAGCAACCTCAGCTTGCCCTTGGGGCTCTTTCGATCCGCGGGATAGAGAAAAATTCCGCCGTAGAGCAGCGTGCGGTGGAAATCGGCCACCAGGCTGCCGATGTAACGCGCCTTATACGGATGTCCTTTGTCGTCCTCGGAACGCAGGTACTCGACATATTTTTGCGTTCCCTCGTCCCAGCGTGCGAAGTTGCCTTCGTTCACGCTGTAGATTTTTCCTTTTTTCGGAATCTGGATGTTCTCGTGGCTCATCAGAAATTCGCCGACACCAGGATCGTAGGTGAAACCGTGAACCCCTTGTCCCGTCGTGTAAACCAGCATGGTACTCGACCCGTAGACGAGGTAGCCGGCGCAAACCTGCTTGTTGCCTGGCTGCATGCAGTCGGCAGCCGTACCCGGAGTGGTGCTGCTCGGGTCGAGCCGATGGTGGATCGAAAAGATCGTGCCGATCGACACGTTCGCGTCGATGTTCGAAGAGCCGTCGAGCGGATCGAAATTCAGCACGTACTTGCCGCAGGGGTATTCCGGCGGAATCTTCAAGACGTTCTCCTCTTCTTCCGACGCCATCACGCAGAGGTGCCCGGTATGGTCGAGCGCCTCGAAAACCGTCTTGTGGGCAAACGCGTCGAGCTTCATCACTTCCTCGCCCTGGACATTCGTTTCGCCCGTCTTGCCAAGCACATCGAGCAGACCGGCCTTGCTCACTTCTCGGTGGATCAGCTTGGCCGCGAGCATGATGTCGTGAAGCAACGCCGAAAACTCACCGGTTGCCTGCGGGTGCAGCCGCTCCTGCGCCATGATGTGGCGCGCAACGGTGACGACCTTTCCTTTTAGTTCTGACGATACGCTCATTTCCCCTACTCCGTGTTATAAGTAGTGCTAACTCTATATCTGTTAATTTTATTCCGGTGCTTCAGCCACGCCAAGCCAGACTGGGAGCGCGATCGGGCTCGGTCGCCCTGCATGGTCGGCCCACATGGTCAGCCCGCATGATTGGCCCGCGTGGTTAGCCCGCATGGTTGGCCGGCGTGGTTAGCCCACGTGATCGGCGCGCGTTGGCCTAGAGCTGCACGCGCTCCTAGAATGTCGCCGAATCCAAGCGAGCGAGGCCAACTCGAAATGGCAACGGAGATCCCCGACGCAAGAAAGTTCCGCGACTGCGAAGACGCTCTGCACGAGGCCGTCCGCGAGAACACCGGCCTCGATGACTTCGGCGATCCGTCCTACCTCGAGGGCCTGCGCGCGGTGCTGGAGGCTTACGACGAGGAAGCGCGTTTTTCGCCAGCCGGCCGGCAGATGGCCTACGGCTACCTGCTGGAGTTTCTCTCGCGGCGCGCGCAATCGGAAAAACGTCTGCGCGAGCACCCCAAAAGCCGGCAGGTCGAAATCTGCCGGCCGATCGTCATTCTCGGCCTGGTTCGCACGGGGAGTACGGCACTACATTACCTGATGGGGCAGGATCCCGGTCTGCAGAAAGTCGAGCATTGGCTCGCCTGCCATCCGCAACCGCGGCCGCCGCGCAAGCGCTGGCCCGAGCACGACGACTATCGCGCAACCGTCGCCGAACTCGATGCCATTTACGCGGCCGACCCCTCCCTCAAGTCGATCCACTTCATGACCGCTGATCTCCCCGAGGAATGCCGCCACTTCATGGCGCAGAATTTCACCGATGACTTCTTCGAAGTAAACGCCACGGTTCCAAGTTACACCGCGTGGTACGAGTCGCGGCATCTGGCCGAAACCTACAAACGCCACCGCGATCTCGTCCGCCTGATCGGTTCGAACGAGCCGGGCAAGTGCTGGCTGCTGAAGTACCCGGTACACATGAAGAATCTTGCCGCGCTGCTCGAGGTCTATCCGGACGCCTGCGTCGTGCAGACCCATCGCGAACCGGCCAAGGTCCTCTCTTCTTACATCAGCCTGATCTCGGGCTTTCGCGGACTCTACGAAGACGACATCGACCGCGACGCGATCGCCGAGGAGCAGTGCGAGGTCTGGGCGCGTGGCGCCGAACAAGCCATCGCGGTCCGTGGCAACCACGACCCTGCGCAGTTCTACGATCTACACTTTCGAGACTTCGTCGCCGACCCGATCGGCTCGGTACGCCGCATCTACGATTACTTCGACGTGCCCTACGACGAGGCCGCCGAGCGCGCGCTACGGACCTGGCAAGAGAGCAATCCGGCCGGCAAGCATGGCGAGCACCACCATACGATGGACGGCGTGACGATCAGTGCCAGCGAGATCAACGAGCGCTTCAGCGCCTACATGCAGCACTTCGGCATCGAGCCGGAAGGCTGACGGCGCGCGACTTTGTCGCGTGTCGTTCGTTTCTGCTCGTTTTTCCGACCGTCGGACACCGAAAGACCGCTTTTTCACGCACTTCGCGGCATGGCATCTGGCTTGCAAAAGCTCACGGCGAAGGAACCGGACGGCCGCACAGCGGCCGCCGGGGCGCGCCGGGGACAGATGCCGCCTTCTCACTGCGCGCCGGTGGAGGGTAGTCGTCGTGCAATTTCACATTCTCTCATTCGAAGGACCGGATCCCTATTCCCGCGTCGGTGGCCTCGCCACCCGTGTCGAGGGTCTGACCCAAGCGCTGGCAGGCCAAGGTTACGAAACGCACCTTTGGTACCTTGGAGATCCCGACCTTCCGGAGTACGAGCGGCAGGGCAACCTGCACTTGCACCGTTGGTGCCAGTGGGTTAGCCGCCATCATTCGGGCGGGGTTTACGACGGCGAGCACGCCAAGGCCCGTGAGTACGCGGCTTCTCTGCCGCCGCACCTGCTGCGGAACGTCATGTTGCCGGCACTGCTTCGCGGCGAGCAGGCCGCGGTCATCGCCGAGGAATGGCAGACGACCAACGCCGTGCTTCATCTCGACTATCTATTGCAGCAGATCGGCCAGCGACGAAGCGTCAGCATTCTGTGGACGGCAAACAACATCTTCGGCTTCGAATCGGTCGACTGGCAGCGCCTGAAACGTGCCGCCACGATCACCACCGTCAGCCGCTACATGAAACACAAAATGGAAGCCTGGGATCTCGACGCCGTGGTCATTCCCAACGGGCTCTCGCCCGATGCCTTCGCCTCGCCCGAGCGTCGCTTCGTCAACCGATTGCGCCAGCGCATCGCCGGCCGGCTGGTGATTACCAAGATGGCCCGCTGGGACCCCGCCAAACGCTGGATGCACACCGTCAAACTGACGGCGGAACTCAAGCGCCAGGGCTACAAGCCTCTGCTCGTGGCCCGCGGTGGCAGCGAACCGTACGGCCGTGAAGTTCTCGGTGCAGCGCGCTCGGCAGGCCTGCGGATTTCCCACCGCAAAAACGCCCGTGGGGACTGTGAAGGCTTTGTTGGCGCGGTCGGCGATGCCGTCGAAGCCGACGTGATCAATCTCGAATCGCAGGTCGATCCCGACAGCCGTCGCGTCCTCTTCCGCACGGCCGACGCCGTACTCGCCAATTCCAGTCACGAGCCCTTTGGACTGGTGGGGCTGGAAGCCATGGCCGTCGGCGGTATCGCCTGCACCGGTTGCTCGGGCGAAGACTACGTGGTGCCGGGCCGCAACGCGCTCGTGCTGCAGACCGAAGATCCGCAAGAGTTCATCGGACTCTACGGCCACCTCAAGGACGATCCGGCAGAGATTTCTGCGATGCGCCGGGCAGGACGGGCAACCGCACGCATCTTTTCTTGGAACGAGGTAGTGCGTCGCAACCTGCTGCCTCGCCTGGATCTCGTGCGCAGCCGCCGGCTGGAGATTCCCAAGCGACCGCCTGCTATGCGCGCACTGCCCGCACCGAGCGCCTAAAGCCCCGGGAGGTCATTCTTGCTTCGGCTCGCGCGGCCGCCCGCGTCGTAGCCGAAGGTCCCCGAGAGCCGTGCACA
>CAZJCO010000227.1:2474-5027 GCA_964544375.1 uncultured Myxococcales bacterium | reverse complement strand
GACAGACCCGGAGGCGCGGGCGCTCTGGGAGCTTCGGCTCCCGTGGGGTGGCCGGCGTGGATGAAGTCGGGCTGGGTCCGTTGGCAGGCCCCGTGGTGGCGCCCGCCGTTGTCTTTCCCCCCAATCCGCCTGCGCTCGCCGTACGCGACTCCAAGCGTCTTTCGGCCAGGCAACGCGAGCAGCTCGACGTCGAAATCCGAGATCAGGCCGTGGCAATCGGTATCGGCAGGGTCGAGGTGGCCGAGTTGGATCGGCTCGGTGTCTATCAGGCCGGCCTCGAGGCGATGCGTCGTGCGGTTGCCGAGATCGACCCGCCGGCCGACTATCTGCTGGTCGATGCACGGACGGTTCCGGGCGTTGCCATGGGGCAGTCGGCCTTCACCAAGGCGGACAGTTTCATCTATTCGGTGGCGGCTGCGTCGATCGTTGCCAAGGTCTTTCGTGACGCCCTCATGCGCGAACTGGAAGAGAGCTACCCGGGTTACGGGTTCGCCAAGCACATGGGATACGGCACTCGCGAACATCTCGCCGCACTAGAGCGCTTGGGGGCTTGCGCCGTGCACCGACGAACCTTCGCGCCGGTAAGGCGGGTTTTGCAGGCATGACGGCCGGATCGAAACTTCTGATCGGGATCGTGGTTGGCGTCCTCGCGGGCGGGGCCTTCGGCTGGGCCGCGCCGGAACAAGCGCTGGCGCTCGACTGGCTTGGTGATTTATTTCTCAACGGGTTGAAGTTGCTGGTGCTGCCCCTGGTATTCTGCTCGATGGTCGACGCCGTGGCGGGCATTTCGCGGCAAGGCCGCCTGGGAAGCGTTGCGGCGAGGACCATCGGCTACTACCTGCTGACTACGCTCATCGCCGTCGTCCTGGGCCTTACGGTGGTCAGCGTGCTAGCTCCGGGTACGGGTGTCGAAGCGGCCGTAGGCAGTCAAGCTCCCGAGCTTCCGCGGACCGGTCTGCGCGGAATCGCCGAAAGCCTCGTGCGACCGAATCTTGTTGCGGCAGCGGCCCGCTTCGAAGTCTTGCCGGTATTGCTCTTTGCCTTGGCTTTCGGCGTTGCGCTGGGGCGCAGCGGTGAGAGTGGCGATACCGCCGTGCGTTTTTTTTCCGGCTGCAACGCCGCATTGCTCCGGTTGGTCGACTGGCTGATGTTGACCGCTCCGGTGGGCGTCGCGGCCCTGATCGCAGCGCGCGTGGGTCGAGCCGGCGGCGGCGACGCCTTTTTGAACGAGGCGGCTGCGGTCGGATCCTACTGTCTGGCCGTACTGCTGGGCTTGGGGCTGCATGCATTCGTCGTGCTTCCAGCGATTTTACGGTTCGCAACCGGCAGGGCCCCCTGGCGCTACGCTGTCAATCTCGGCGAAGCCCTGGCGACGGCCTTCGCCACTGCCTCGAGTTCGGCGACCCTGGCCGTCACCATGCGCCTGACCGAAGAGCGCAACCGCGTGTCGAAGGAAACCGCGAGTTTTGTCTTGCCGCTCGGCGCGACCATCAACATGGACGGGACCGCCCTCTACGAGGCCGTCGCGGCAGTGTTCATCGCCCAGACTCTCGGTTTGGATCTGGGGCTGGGCGAGCAGGCGGTGATTGCGCTTACCGCGACCCTGGCATCGGTCGGTGCCGCCGGAATTCCGCAAGCCGGGCTGGTGACCATGGTCATCGTCCTGCAGGCGGTGGGACTCCCGCTCGAAGGCATCTCGTTGATCCTGGCGGTCGACTGGTTGCTCGACCGTTTTCGCACGACCGTCAATGTTTGGGGCGACGCCGTTGGAGCGGCCGTGGTCGAGGCGCGTTCGGCCGAGTGCCGCGGCTGAACGCGGCGCGTCGATTGCACCCCGCGAGCGATTGTTCTAGCCTCAGCCGATACGGCGGAGCCAGCGGCAGCCGAGAGGAACGCGATGCAACTGTACGATCATCCCGATTGTCCTTACGGAATGAAGGTTCGGATTACCCTGGCCGAGACCGGCTGCGACGATTACGAGGCCATCCAGGTGGATCTGGCCGCCGGTCAGCAGCGCAGCCCGGAGTTCCTCAAGCTCAATCCTTTCGGCCAAGTGCCGGTCCTGGTCGACGACGACACGGTGGTGTACGACTCGACCATCATCAACGAGTATCTCAGTGAGGAATACGCTGCCGACCCAGGCCTGTTTCCGGACGCAGAGCATGCGGGCGAACGCGCCCGAGTGCGATTGCTCGAGGACTACGCCGACAGAGCTTTCACGCCGGCGGCTCGAGCGATCGAGCGCGAATTGCTCAAAGCAGGGGACCTGCGCGACGATGCGCGCCTCGAAGCCTGGCGGGAGACCCTCGCCAAGGGCCTCGAGATGCTCGAGCGTGAACTGAGCGAGCGACAGTTCCTCGGCGGTGGCTTTTCGTTGGCCGACATCGCCTTTGCTCCGGTGATCATGCGCTTGGATGCCCTCGGAGTACAGGTCGATGCGTCTCTGGGCAACGTCAAGGAATGGATCAATCAGCTGGCCGGCCGCCCGAGTATCGGTTCGGTACTGGAGCTGGTTGCCTGAACGAACGAGGATCGCCGCCGAACTGCCTGGAA